>NZ_JBFBJL010000015.1:0-92255 GCF_040686075.1 Streptomyces sp. NPDC086519 | reverse complement strand
GTGACCCTCCTCGGCCGCTACTACGAGCGGTACGCCGACCACGCGGTCGCCGTCGCCAAGCGCCCCTACCCGCGCGTCCGGGTCAAGGTCATCGACGAGCAGGGCCGGGAACTGCCCCCGGGTGCGGTGGGGGAGGTCTGCCTGCACACCCCGGCCCGGATGACCGAGTACTGGGGTCTGCCCGACAAGACCGCCGAGACCCTCGTCGACGGCTGGATCCACACCGGCGACGCCGGATTCGTCGACGAGGACGGCTACGTCTTCATCCGCGACCGGGTCAAGGACGTCATCCTCGTCGCCGGCGAGAACGTCTACCCCGCCGAGATCGAGAACGCCCTGGAAAGCCATCCGCTGGTCGCCGAGGCCGTGGTCGTCGGCACCCCCGACGAGCGCTGGGGCGAACGGGTGCACGCCTTCGTCGTGCCCGTGCCGGGACAGCGGCCCGGCTCCCGCGAACTGCACACCTTCCTCGTGCCGCGGCTGGCCGCATTCAAACTGCCCTCGCGCTACGAGGTCCTCGACCACGTGCCGCGCAACCCCAGCGGCAAGATCCTCCGCCGCGAACTGCGCGACCGCTTCTGGAGCGACTCCGCGCGCAAGGTCAACTGAGCCCGCCGACACGGCCCTTGGGAGCATCCGATGCACGACCCCTCTCTCACTCTCGAAGGCTTCCGCGCCGAGCTCGCGGAGTGCCTCTTCCTGTCGGCCGACGAAGTCGACCTGGAGGAAAGCCCGTTGGACGCGGGGCTGGACTCGCTGCGCATCGTCACTCTGCTGGAGCGCTGGCAGGCCGCCGGCGTGAACGTGACGTTCGTCGAACTCGCCGAGCGCACCACCTTCGCCCAGTGGTGGGAACTGCTCACCGCACGTCAGCGGGGAGCGGGCCATGCCGACGCCTGAAGGCCACCGGCTGCTGGCCGCCCAGGAGGGCGTCTGGACCGGCCAGCAGCTCGACGTGGACAGCCCCGCCTACAACACGGCCGAATACGTGCGCATCCACGGCCCCGTCGACACGGCCGTCTTCGACGCGGCCCTGCACCACGTCGTCGCGGAGACCGAGGCGCTCCACGCGACCTTCGCCGCCGACGACTTCGGCCGCCCCCGGCAGCTCGACACCCCGGTCGGCGACTGGCACACCCACATCGGCGACCTCACCGCCATGCCCTCCCCGCACGCCGCGGCCCTGGCCTGGATGGGCCAGGACCTGGCCCGTCCCGTCGACCTCACCCGGGGCCCGCTCTTCGGGCACGCCCTGCTGCGCACCGCCGAGGACGAGTACCTCTGGTACCACCGCGTCCACCACATCGCCCTCGACGGCTTCGGACTCTCCCTCGTGGCCCGGCGGGTCGCGCAGGTCTACACCGCCCTCATGGCCGGCGAGCCCGTCCCCGACAGCGGCTTCGGCACCCTGGAGTCCGTCCGCGCCGAGGAACGCGCCTACCGCGAGTCCGCCCGCCACGCCGAGGACCGCGCCCACTGGACGGACCGCCATGCCGACCGACCGCCCGTCGCCACCCCGGCCGGGCGATCCGCCCTGCCCGCCCGCACCTTCCACCGCCACGTCGCGGACCTGGCACCGGCGCAGGCGGACACCCTGCGCACGGTCGCCCGCCGGCTGTCGGTGACCTGGCCGGAGGTGGTGCTCGCGGTGACCGCCGCCCATCTCCACCGGGTCACCGGCGCACCCGAGACCGTCCTGAGCCTGCCCGTGGCGGGACGCCTCGGCTCGGTCTCCCTGCGCGTCCCCGCCATGGTCCGCAACATCCTGCCCCTGCGCGTCGCCGTCACCGCCGACGACAGCCTGCACGACCTCGCGGTCCGCGTCTCCCGCGAACTGCGCGCCGCACTGCCCCACCAGCGCTACCGCTACGAGCGCCTGCGCCGCGACCTGAAGCTGGTGGGCGGACAGCGGCGGCTGTCCGGACCCGGCGTGAACATCATGCCGTTCGAGTACGACCTGCGGTTCGCCGGACACCGCAGCACCGTCCACAACGTGTCGGCCGGGCCCGTGGACGACCTGGCGCTCAACGTCTACGACCGCTCGGACGGCACGGGACTGCGCCTCGCCCTGGACGCCAACCCGGACCTGTACACGGTGGGTGAGGCGGCGGGTCTGCTGGACGGCCTGCTGTGCCTGCTGGCCGACGCGGTCGCGGCCCCCGAGGGGCGGTTGACGGACGGGACGGGCGGCACCGCCCCCGCCGCCCCGCCCGTCACGGTGCTGGACGGCGGCCCGCTGCCCGCGCCCGCCCGGCCGGTGCTGAGCCGGATCGCCGACCACGCCGCCCGCCGGGGCGGGGCCGTCGCCGTGGAGGACACCGACCGCAGCCTCACCTACGCCGAACTCTTCGGTGCCGCACGGAACATGGCCCGACGCCTGACCGCCCGGGGGGTCGGCAGGGGAGACGTGGTCGCGGTGGTCCTGCCCCGTGGCGCCGACGCCGTCACCGCCGTCCTGGGCGTACTGCTCTCCGGCGCGGCCTACTGTCCGTTCGACCCGAAGGCCCCCGCCGACCGCACGGCACAGCTGCTGGCCGACGCCGCTCCCGCGCTGGTGGTGACGACGGGAGGCCGCGCCTCGGCCTTCCCGGACCACACCGTCCTCGTCCTGGACCAGCAACCGGCCACCGACGCCGTCGGCGTACCGCAGGCGCCCGGTCCGGCCGACCTCGCCTACGTGCTGCACACCTCGGGTTCCACCGGCCGCCCCAAGGGCGTCGAGATCGGCCACGCGGCGCTGGCCCACTTCGTCGCGGGTGCCTCGCACCGCTACGGGCTGCGCTCCGACGACCGGGTTCTCCAGTTCGCCCCCCTCCACTTCGACACCAGCGTGGAGGAGGTCTTCCTGACCCTGTGCACCGGCGCCACCCTGGTGATCCGCGCCGACGACATGACCGAGTCGGTGCCCCGGTTCCTGGCGGAGTGCGCCCGGCTGCGGGTGAGCGTGCTGGACCTTCCCACCGCGTACTGGCACGAGACGGCCCACGCGGTCTCCACCGGCGCCGCCGCCCTTCCGGAGAGTGTGCGGACCGTCGTCATCGGCGGTGAGGCGGCGCTGCCCGAACGGGTCGGCCGCTGGCGCGAGGCGGTCGGCGCCTCGGTGGCGCTGCTCAACACCTACGGCCCGACCGAAGCGACGGTGGTCGCCACCGTCGCCGACCTGCACGACCCCGATCTCCCCCCGGGTGACGTTCCCATCGGCCGGCCGCTGCCCGGTACCCGTGCCGCCGTACGCGACGGCGAGCTGTATCTGCTGGGTGACGCCCTCGCCCGCGGCTACCGGGGTGAGACGCCGGACAGCGCTCGCTTCGGCCCGCTGACCGCGCTGCCGGGCAGTCCGCGCGCCTACCGCACCGGCGACCTGGTCCGCCTCGGCGAGGACGGCCACCTGCGCTTCCTCGGCCGGGCGGACGACGAGTTCAAGATCAGTGGTCATCGTGTCCAGCCCGCCGAGGTCGAGAGCGCGCTGCTCACGCACCCCGGGATCCGGGAGGCCGCCGTCGTGGGGCAGACGCTCGGCGACGGCACCCGGCGGCTGGTCGCCCACCTGGTCGCGGACCCTCCGGCTCCCTCCGCGTCCGAGGCCAGGGAACACCTGCGGGCGATGCTGCCGGCCGCGATGATCCCCTCCGCCGTCGCATTCCCGGACCGGCTGCCCCGCACCGGCTCCGGAAAGATCGACCGGGCCGCCCTCACCGCGCTCGGGACGCCCGCCGCCGCTCCTTTCGAGCCCGGGTCCCCCTCGGCCGGCAGTGCCCTGGAGCGGACCGTCACCGGCATCTGGCAGCAGCTCCTCGGCACCGCCGCCGTCGCCGTGGACGACGACGTGTTCGACCTGGGCGCCCAGTCCCTCCAGGCCATCCAGGCCGCGAACCGGCTCTGCGCCGAACTGGGCCGGGACGTGAAGGTCGGCTGGATCTTCCAGCACCCCACGGCCGCCGCACTCGCCCGCTTCCTCGCCGAGACCGAAAACGAGACCGAAAACGAGACCGAAGGCGAGACCGAAGGCGAGGTCGACGGGCAAGGCACTCAGGGGCACGCCCCACCGTCCGGGCTGCCGACGACGCTCCTCGCCGACACCGTCCTCGACCCGGCCATCGGACCCGGCATCGGCCGGACCCCGCACGACCCCCTTCGCCGTGTCCTGCTCACCGGCGCGACCGGCTTCGTGGGCGCCCATCTCCTGGCCGAACTCCTCGCGGCCACGACGGCCGAGATCGTCTGCACGGTCCGCGCCGACACCGCCGCGGAGGCCCTCGCCCGCGTCGGGACGGCCCTCGCCCGGTACGGCATCACCCTGGACGAGCGGTCCCGGTCCCGCGTCACCGCCGTCCCGTCCGACCTCGCCCGCCCGCACCTCGGCCTGACCCGTGACACGCTCGGCGACCTCGCAGCGACCTGCGACGCGATCTTCCACAACGCCGCGACGGTCAGCATCCTGCGCGACTACTCCAGCCTGCGCGCCGCCAACACCGAGTCCACCCGGCAACTGCTGCGCCTGGCCGCCGTACGCACGACCCCGCTCCACTACGTCTCCACCCTGTCCGTGGCCCCGCCCGCGAGCCGCTGCCCCGAGGTACCGGAGGCGTTCCTGCCGCTCCACGACGGGTTGCGGTACGGCTACCAGCAGTCCAAGTGGGCCTCCGAGCGGCTGCTGGAACAGGCGGCCGGGCGCGGGCTGCCGGTCACCGTGCACCGCCTGGGCCGGGTGGTGGGACCGTCCGGCACCGGGTACGTCAACGAGCACGACTTCCTGTGGAGCGTGCTGCGGGCGGGCATCCCGGCGGGGATCGTCCCCGAGCTGTTCGCGGACGAGGTGTGGACACCGGCGGACTTCGCCGCCCGGTCCGTCGTCCGTATCTCCCTCTCCCTCTCCCCGGACCCGACCGCCGACGGCCCGGTCTTCAACCACGCGATCCTGCCCCGGGTGCGGCTCGCCGACGTCTACGACTGGGTGGAGGAGTACGGCTATCCGATACGGCGCCTGCCACCGGCGCGCTGGCGGGAGCAGGTGCGCGGCTCGGCCGGCACCGCCGCCACCACGCTCGCCTTCTTCGACTCCGCCGAGCAGGCCGCCGCCGCCGACCTGCGCCTCGGCCACGTGCGTGCCGACCACGTCCGTGCCGGGCTGGCGGGCAGCGGCATCACCCGCCCGTCCGTCGGCCGCGACCTCGTCCGCCGCCACCTGGATCACTGCGTGGCCACGGGCCTGCTGCCCGCCCCGGCCGGGCCGCGGCGGCCGCGAACCGCGACCCACGGCACGTAAAGGGCGGTTGCCGGGAACTCGCGGCCGCCGCGCCCCGACTACTGCACCAGAACCCCTCAGCCCGCAGTCCCTCAGCCCGCAACCTCCCAGCGCGCAACCTCTCAGACCGCCGGCGCATCCCGCCCGCATAGGAGTCCGCATGTCCATCAACCGGCCGACCGCCACCGCCCTGGCCGCAGCTCTCTGCCTGCTCACCGCGGCATGCGGCTCCTCGTCCGACGGCAGGGCGAGCGCCGGCACGGCCGAGGCCGCGGCCTCGAAGTCCGGCTATCCGGTGACGCTGGAGAACTGCGGCGAGAAGGAGACGTTCACGAAGGCGCCCAGCCGGGTCGTCGTCATGAACGGTGCCTCGGTCGCCGAGGTCTCCACGCTCCTCGCGCTCGGTCTGGGGGACCGGATCGTCGCCAACGAGCAGAGTTACGGTGCCTCCGAGGTCGCGGGCCGGGCCGCCGCGATCAAGAAGCTGCCCACCGGGAACGTCAAGCTCAACGACGCCTACGACGTTCCCCGCGAGGCCATGCTCGGCCTGCGCCCCGACCTGGTGCTGTCGACGACGTCGTACGGCTTCGACGAGAAGAACGGCTTCGCCACCCGCGAGCAGCTGGCACGGGTCGGCGCCCACACCTACGTCTCCCCGCGGGGCTGCGACCAGGACACCTCCAGGATGACCATCGCCGACAGCTACCGGCTGCTGCGCGACATGGGCAGGGTCTTCGACGTCAGCGACAGGGCCGAGAAGCTGATCGCCGCCTCCGAGAAGAACATCGCGGCCGTCACGGCCAGAGTGGAGGGGAAGAAGAAGCCGAAGGTCATGGTGCTCTTCTCCAACATGTCCATGGGGGGCAATGACTTCAGTTCCGTTGTCGCCAAGGGCATCTACAACGACATCCTCGCCAGGGCCGGCGGCTCCAACGCCTTCGAGAACGCGTCCAGGACGTCCTTCGCCGACCTGAGCAAGGAGAAGGCGGCCGCCACGGACGTCGACGCCCTCGTCGTCATCGCCTACAACGACCCGAACCCGGCGGCGTACGCCAGGAAACTGCTGAAGGAGTTCCCCCAGTGGCCGGCCGCCAAGAACAACGCGTTCGTGACGCTGTCCGACTCGATGTACCTCGGCCCCAGCAACGACCTGGCGGTGGAGAAGGTCGCCAAGGTGCTGCACCCGGACGCCTTCTGAGCCGTCTCAGGGCCCCGCTGGCGTTCGCGTTCCTGCCGGTCGCGCTGGTCGCCACCATGGTCGTGGCGATCAGCACCGGCGCCGTCGACGTCCCGGTCGGTGACGTGTGGAAGATCGTCCTGCATCACGTCACCGGGGTGGGGACAGCTCCCTCCGACCCCGCGCTCGACCAGATCGTCTGGAACTTCCGCACCCCGCGGGTGGTCCTGGCGGCCCTGGTCGGCGCGGGCCTCGCCGTGTCCGGTGCGGTGCTCCAGACGGTGGTGTCCAATCCGCTCGCCGACCCCATCGTGCTGGGCTTCTCCTACGGCGCCACCCTCGGCGCCGTCCTCGTCATCACCCTGGGCGGGGGCGCCGCGCTGGCCGGGCTCGGGGTGTCGGCGGCGGCCTTCCTGGGGGCCGTCGCCGCCGGTGCGCTGGTCTTCGCGCTCGGCCGGCGAAAGGGGAGGATGGCCCCGACCCGGCTGGTGCTGGCGGGTGTCGCCGTCGGATACGTCTTCCTCTCGGCCACCAGTTTCGTCCAGCTCCAGGCCACCCCGACCGAGTTGCGGACGGTGATGTTCTGGATGCTGGGCAGCGTCGCCGGAGCCCAGTGGGACCAGCTCCCCACGGTCGCCGTGGTGGTGCTCGTCACGACGACGCTGCTGTCGCTCTTCGGCCGCCGCCTCAACGTCCTGCTGGCCGGCGACGACTCCGCCACCGCCCTCGGCGTCGACGTCAACCGGCTACGGGCCGTCCTCCTGGCGCTCAGCGCGCTGCTGACCGGAACCGTCATCGCGGTCGCCGGCAGCATCGGTTTCGTCGGTCTGATGATCCCGCACCTGGTGCGCCTCACCACCGGTGCCGACCACCGCCGGCTGCTGCCCCTGACCGCCCTGCTCGGCGCCGTCTACCTGGTCCTCGTCGACCTGCTCTCCCGCACTCTCGACCGCCCCAACGAACTCCCGCTGGGCATCCTCACCGCCCTGCTCGGCGCCCCGTTCTTCCTGTGGCTGCTGCGCCGCAACAAGGGTCTGGACTGACCGCATGAACCTGACCGTCGACCAGCTCCACATCACCCTGGACCGCACCCCGATCCTGCGCGACGTGAGCCTCCAGGCCCGCAAGGGCGACATCGTCGGCCTCGTCGGACCCAACGGCAGCGGCAAGTCCACCCTGCTGCGTGCCGTCTACCGCTCGCTGCGCCCGGCGGACGGCGCCGTCCGGGTCGGCGAGGACGACGTCTGGGCACTGTCCCCCCGGGCCGCCGCCCGCCGTACCGCGGCCGTCCTCCAGGACGCGGGCGGCAACACCACGGGCCTGACCGTCACCGAGATCGTGGCCCTCGGCCGCGCCCCCCACCACGGCCTGCTGGGCCGCGACGGCGCCGAGGACCACCAGGCCGTGACGGACGCCGTCGACCGCTGCGGCGTACGCCCCCTCGCGGACCGCGACTACGCCTCCCTGTCCGGCGGCGAACGCCAACGCGTGCTGCTGGCCCGCGCGTTGGCCCAGAACCCCCGGCTCCTGGTCCTGGACGAACTCACCAACCACCTCGACATCCGCGCCCGCTTCGAGTTGCTGGACCTCATCCGGGCCACCGGGATCACCACCCTCGCCGTCCTGCACGACCTCGACCTGGCCGCCCGCCTCTGCGACCACCTGGTCGTCCTGCGGGAGGGAACCGTGGTGGCGGCGGGACCGGTCCTGGAGGTACTCACCCCGCAGATCCTCGCCGCTGTCTTCGGCGTCCGCGCCCGCACCGAACGGCACGCCGACGGCGTCATCCGCATCACGTACGCGGCCCAGCCGCTCGCGACCGACGACAAGGCGGCGGACGAGAGCCTTCATGGGCGTGACGGAGGCGACTCGGCGGGGGACGGCGGCGAGGGGCAGGCGGCACCCGCTCAACGGCCGGTGCCGAAGTCCTGGGTCCAGTAGTCGTCGGGCTGCGCGAGACCGACGCCGATCTCCTTGAACGCGCAGTTGAGGATGTTGGCCCTGTGGCCGGGGCTGGCCATCCAGCCCGCCATGACCTGCTCCGGAGAGGCGTAACCGTAGGCCACGTTCTCGCCGTAGGCGCTCCAGGCGTACCCGGCATCGGTGAGCCGGTCGCCGGGGGAGGAGCCGTCGGACCCGGAGTGCGACATGTTCTGGTGAAGCGCCATGTCCTCGCTGTGCGCCTGCGCGACCTTGGACAGGGTCGTGTTCAGGGTCAGGGCGGGACAGCCGACCTTGCCGCGCTCGGCATTGACGAGCTCCACGACGCGAGCGACGACTCCGGACGCCGTGGCGGTGGCCGTCGGGGTGCTCGACGGCTTGGGGGCCGCGGAAGCGGTGGTGGCGGGGTTCCGGGTGCTGGGCGGCGTGGTGACGCCGGGCTTGGGAGCGGTGGTGCTGGGCGGCGTGGTGACGCTGGGCTTGGGAGCGGTGGTGCTGGGCGGTGCGGTGATGCCGGGCTTGGCAGCGGTGGTCCGTGCGGTGTGCCAAGGCGCTCTGGCCCTCGGCCTCGGCGCGGTGGCCTTCGCGGCGCTCGCAGGGGTGGTGTGAGGAGTCTTCGTGGCGCTCGGCGCCGCCGATGCCGTCCGCGAGGGCTCGCCGGCCTGGTCGGCGTTCCAGGGGCGGCCCCAGTTCGCGTCGTTCCACCAGTCCTTCTTGTTCCACGAGTCCCGCGCCGCGCTGTTCCCGGCGCCGCTGGAGCGCGTGCCGCCGCCCGGCCAGTCGGTACAGGCCATGGCGGCGGACGGTATGCCCACGGCGCCCACGGCGACGGCAGCGACGACTATCCGCCGGTAATGCGTGTTCTTACGATGTTTACCCATGAGTAACCCGCTCCTGAGCTGCGGCGGCGTCCTGCGGGTCGTCATTCTTAGGACGCCTTCACATGGAGCGCAAAGGGCTTCGGTACTAGCTCGCTTCGTAGGCCGGGGCGGCCCTTGTCAGGGGAGTGGGGCGGGCTGGTCCGCTTTCCGGGGGCGGTGCGGAATCCTGTTACCCCGTCAGAATCCCTGTGTGAGCGCGGAACGGGTGAAGGCGGCCCGCGGGCGGGGGGCCGGGAATCCAGGCGTGACTCACGCGCGCCCCAAGTCTGACAAATCCCCTATGTCGACAGAGCGACCTCTACTATCCGGCCCGCGTAGGTCCCGGATCCGCTGTGACAGATGTCACGGAATAATGCATTCCGGTTCTTGTCCGGCCTGGATGCCGCGGGTCGGGCCTCGGGCCCCTTCCACCGCAGGTCGACGCCGAGCGCGCGGGGCCCGGGTCGTCGGCCGGCCGGTCGGCCGGACCCGGTCACCGGGACCATTGGGCCCTGTCGCGACGGCACGAGTTGGGCCGGTAGGCCGTCCCTGGGGGCCACGGGACCCAGGTACCCCGGAGATCGCGCCGCATAGCGTTCCTGACCATGGAGAAGGACAAGACCGCGGGTCCCGCGCACGGACCCGCCGCTGAGGGCTGGCCGCTGGCCGCGCGCAGGCTGCTGACGCGCCGTGAGGTGTCGGCCGACGGGCGTGCCGTGTTCGGCGCCGCCGACCCGAAGTGGGAGGGCTTCTACCGGGACCGCTGGGCGCACGACAAGGTGGTGCGCTCCACGCACGGGGTGAACTGCACCGGCTCGTGTTCGTGGATGGTGTACGTCAAGGACGGCATCATCACCTGGGAGCACCAGGCCACCGACTACCCGTCGATCGGCACGGACTGCCCCGAGTACGAGCCGCGCGGCTGCCCGCGAGGGGCGTCGTTCTCCTGGTACACCTACTCGCCCAGCCGGGTCCGCTACCCCTACGTGCGCGGCGAGTTGCTCACACTGTGGCGCGAGGCGCGGCGCCGCCTCGGCGACCCGGTGGCGGCCTGGGCCGAGATCACGTCCGACCCGGCGAAGGCGCGGGCGTACAAGCGGGCCCGCGGCAAGGGCGGCCTGGTACGCGCGGACTGGGACGAGGTGAGCGAGCTGGTCGCCGCCGCCCAGGTGCACACGGTCAAGGCGTACGGCCCCGACCGCGTCGCCGGCTTCTCCCCGATCCCGGCGATGTCGATGGCGTCCTTCGCGGCCGGCGCCCGCTTCATGTCGCTGATCGGCGGCACCCTGCTCTCCTTCTACGACTGGTACGCCGACCTGCCGATCGCCTCCCCGCAGGTCTTCGGCGACCAGACGGACGTACCGGAGGCCGCCGACTGGTGGAACGCCGGCTACCTGGTGATGTGGGGTTCGAACATCCCCGTCACCCGCACGCCCGACGCCCACTTCCTGACCGAGACCCGCTACAACGGCACCAAGGTCGTCGCCGTCAGCCCCGACTACGCGGACAACGTCAAGCACGCCGACGAGTGGCTGGCCCCGCACCCGGGCACGGACGGCGCGCTGGCGATGGCCATGGGGCACGTGATCCTGCGCGAGTTCCTCGTCGACCGGGAAGTGCCGTACTTCCGGAACTACTTGAGGACGTTCACGGACGCCCCTTTCCTGGTCGCCCTGCGCGAGCACGAGCACGGTCTCGTCCCGGACGGTTTCCTGACCGCGGCCGACCTCGGTGACGACACGGAACACGCCGAATCCAAGACCGTGCTCCTCGATTCGGCGACCGGGCAGCCCGTCGTGCCGAACGGCTCGCTCGGCTTCCGCTGGGGGGAGGCCGGGCAGGGCCGCTGGAACCTCGACCTGGGCGACGTGGTGCCCGAGCTGAGCCTGCTGGAGTGCGCGCAGGACACCGTGGCCGTGGCCCTGCCCCGCTTCGACGAGGGCGGCTCGGAGGGCGGCTCGGTGATGGTGCGCGGTGTGCCGGTGCGGCGCGTCGGCGGACGCCTGGTCACCACGGTCTTCGACCTGATGCTGGCCCAGTACGGGGTGGAGCGGCCCGGTCTGCCCGGCAGTTGGCCCACGTCGTACGAGGACGCGTCCGAGCCGTACACCCCGGCCTGGCAGGAGACGATCACCTCCGTGCCCGCGGAGCAGGCGGCCCGGATCGCCCGGGAGTTCGCCCGCAACGCCGAGCGCACCCAGGGCCGTTCGATGATCGCGATGGGCGCGGGCACCAACCACTGGTTCCACTCCGACACCATCTACCGCGCCTTCCTGGCCCTGACGACGATGACCGGCTGCCAGGGCGTCAACGGCGGCGGCTGGGCGCACTACGTGGGCCAGGAGAAGGTCCGCCCGGTCACCGGCCAGCAGCATCTGTCGTTCGCCTTCGACTGGCAGCGGCCCACCCGGCACATGGCGGGTACCTCGTACTGGTACCTGAACTCGGATCAGTGGCGGTACGAGGCGTTCGGGCCCGAGGAACTGGCCTCGCCGCTCGGGCAGGGACGGTTCCGGGGGAAGGGGTTCGCCGACTGTCTGGCGCAGGCGGTGCGGCTGGGCTGGACGCCCGGCCACCCCGGCTTCAACCGCAACCCCCTCGACCTCACGGACGAGGCGGCGCGGGCCGGCCGGCCGGTCGCCGAGCACATCGTCGACGAACTGAAGTCGGGGCGGCTGCGGTTCGCCGTGGAGGACCCCGACGACCCGGCCAACTTCCCCCGGGTGCTCACGGTGTGGCGGGCGAACCTGTTCGGCTCCTCCGGCAAGGGCAACGAGTACTTCCTGCGCCACCTGCTGGGCACGGACGCCGCGGTCCGCTCCGAGGAGACCCCGCCCGAGGCCCGCCCGAAGGACGTGGTGTGGCGGGACGAGGCGCCCGAGGGCAAGCTCGACCTGCTGGTCTGCATGGACTTCCGGATGACGTCCACCGGCCTGCTCGCCGACGTCGTCCTGCCGGCCGCGACCTGGTACGAGAAGGACGACCTGTCCAGCACGGACATGCACCCCTTCGTGCACGCCTTCACCCCGGCCATCGCCCCGCCCTGGCAGGCCCGCACCGACTACGACACGTTCCTGACCATCGCCGACCGGTTCAGCGAACTGGCCGCCGAGCACCTCGGCACCCGCACCGACGTGCTGGCCGTACCGCTGCTGCACGACACCCCGGACGAACTCGCCCAGCCGGGCGGAGTGGTACGGGACTGGAAGGCCGGCGAGTGCGAACCGATCCCGGGGCGGACCATGCCGAAGCTGGTCACCGTCGAACGGGACTACGCCGCCGTGGCCCAGAAGATGCGCGCCGTCGGCCCGCTGCTCGACACCCTGGGCACCACGACGAAGGGCATCACCGTCCACCCGGACCGGGAGCTGGACGACCTGCGCCACCGCTGCGGCACCGTGCGGGACGGAGTGGCCGCCGGCCGGCCGTCCCTGGCCACCGCCTCCGACATGTGCGAGGCCATCCTCGCCCTGTCCGGCACCACCAACGGCCGCCTCGCCACGGAGGGTTTCCGCGCGATGGAGCGGCAGACCGGCAGCGCGGGGCTGGTCGAACTCGCCGCGGAGCGCGAGGCGGAGCGGATCACCTTCGCCGACACCCGCACCCAGCCCCGGTCGGTCATCACCTCGTACGAGTGGTCGGGCAGCGAGACGGGCGGGCGCCGCTACTCGCCGTTCGTCATCAACACCGAGCACAAGAAGCCCTGGCACACCCTCACCGGCCGCCAGCACTTCTTCGTCCAGCACGACTGGATGGCCGAACTCGGCGAGCAACTGCCTGTCTACCGGCCCCCGTTGAACGCACCCCGGCACTACGGCGACGAGCAGCTCCACGACGGCCGGGCGGAGGTCACCGTCCGCTACCTGACCCCGCACTCCAAGTGGTCCATCCACTCGAACTACCAGGACAACAAGTTCATGCTCGACCTGTCCCGCGGCGGCCCCACGATCTGGATGTCCACCGCCGACGCCGAGAAGATCGGCGTCAAGGACAACGAGTGGATCGAGGCGTACAACCGCAACGGCGTCGTCGCCGCCCGCGCCGTGGTCACCCACCGCATGCCCGAGGGCACCGTGTACATGCACCACGCCCAGGACCGCACCGTGAACGTGCCGAAGACCGAGGTCAGCGGCCGTCGCGGCGGCATCCACAACTCCCTGACCAGGCTGCTGCTCAAGCCGACCCATCTCGCGGGCGGCTATGCCCAGTTCACCTACGCCTTCAACTACTACGGCCCCACCGGCAACCAGCGCGACGAGGTCACCGTCATCCGCCGTCGCAGCCAGGAAGTGGAGTACTGAGATGCCCCGTGGCGAAGCCCCCATCGGACGCGTCATGGCTCAAGTGGCGATGGTGATGAACCTCGACAAGTGCATCGGGTGCCACACCTGCTCCGTCACCTGCAAGCAGACGTGGACCAACCGCACCGGCGTCGAGTACGCCTGGTTCAACAACGTCGAGACCAAGCCCGGTGTCGGCTACCCGCGCCGCTACGAGGACCAGGAGCACTGGAAGGGCGGCTGGATGCTCGACAGGCGCGGACGTCTGGTCCTGCGCTCGGGCGGACGCGTCAGGCGCCTGCTGTCGATCTTCTCCAACCCGGACCTGCCCGCCATCGAGGACTACTACGAGCCGGTCACCTACGACTACGACAACCTCGTCAACGCCCCGGCCGGAAAGGACATCCCGGTGGCCCGCCCCCGCTCCGTCCTCACCGGCAGGCCCACCGCCATCACCTGGGGCGCCAACTGGGAGGACGGCCTCGGCGGAGCACCCGAACACGCGGCCGGCGACCCCAACCTCACCGGCGAGTGGGCGGAGAAGGTCAGGTTCGAGTTCGAGCAGACCTTCCTCTTCCACCTGCCCCGCCTGTGCGAGCACTGCCTCAACCCGGCCTGTGTCTCCGCCTGTCCCTCGGGCGCCATGTACAAGCGCGTCGAGGACGGCGTCGTCCTCGTCGACCAGAACCGCTGCCGCGGCTGGCGGATGTGCGTGACGGCATGCCCGTACAAGAAGGTGTACGTCAACCACGCCACCGGCAAGGCGGAGAAGTGCACCTTCTGCTTCCCGCGCATCGAGGCCGGACAGCCCACCGTCTGCTCCGAGACCTGCGTCGGCCGGCTGCGCTACCTCGGCCTGCTCCTCTACGACGCCGACCGGGTGGGTGCGGCCGCGGCCACCCCGGACGAGCAGGACCTCCTCGACGCCCAGCGCGGCGTCTTCCTCGACCCGCACGACCCCGAAGTCAGGGCCGCCGCACGGGAGTCCGGCATCCCCGAGGACTGGCTGGACGCCGCCCGGCGCTCGCCGGTCTACGACCTGGTGATGCGGTACAAGGTCGCCCTTCCGCTGCACCCGGAGTACCGGACGATGCCGATGGTCTGGTACGTCCCGCCGCTCTCGCCCGTGCTGGACGCCGTCGACGCGGCCGGCGGCAACCAGGACGACCCCGACCACGTCTTCGCCGCCGTCACCCGGCTGCGCATCCCGCTGGAGTACCTGGCGGAGCTGTTCACCGCAGGGGACGCCGACGTCGTGGCCGGCGTGCTGATGAAACTCACCGCCCTCCGGTCGTACATGCGGCAGCGGACCCTGGGCGAGGCAGGCGACGAGGCCGCCCTCAAGGCCGTCGGGCTGACCGCCCGGGAGGCGGAGGACCTGCACCGGCTGCTGGCGGTGGCCAAGTACCAGGACCGGTACGTCGTCCCCGCCGCGCACAAGGAGGACGCCGCCGCGCTCACCGCGATGGAGAACCGCTGCCCGGTCGAGACGCCCGGCGAACCGGCGGAGGCCGGTGGCCGACGGGTGATGCTCGGCATCCCCACCCTGCGCCGTACCTCGACAGGAGATCGCGCATGAGCCCCCTGCCCTCCACCGTCCCGGCCATCGTCCGCACCCGCGTCCGCGCGGCGATCCGCCGCCGGGCCGCGCTCACACCCGAGGAGACGGCGGGCCGGGCGCTGGTGCTGCGGCTCGTGTCGCTGCTCCTGCAGTACCCGGACGCCGAACTGACCGCGGCCCGCAGGGAGCTGACCACCGTGGTGGAGGCCCTGCCGGACACGTCGGCGGCGGGACACCTGGCAGGGTTCACCGACTGGTTCGCCGCACAGGATCCCGAGGCGCTGGAGCGGCACTACGTCGAGATGTTCGACCTGCGCCGCAAGAGCAGCCTGTATCTCACCTACTACCTCCATGGCGACACCCGCCGCCGTGGCATGGCCCTGCTCACCCTCAACCAGCGGTACGCCGCCACGGGATGGGGCACCGACGGCGGCGAACTGCCCGACCACCTCCCCGTCGTCCTGGAGTTCGCCGCCCTCGCCGGTCCGGGCGCCGGGGAGGCGCCGCTGCGACAGCACCGGCGCGGGCTGGAGTTGATCCACCGTGCCCTCACCGACGCGGACTCACCGTACCGGCACCTCCTGGCCGCTCTGCTCACCCTGCTGCCGCCGCCGACGGAAGCGGATCTCGCGGCCGTCGCCGAACTCGCCGCCCAGGGCCCGCCGAACGAGGAGGTCGGCCTGGACCCCTACGGGACCTACGGCGACGGGGAGTTCGCCCCGCCCGGCACCTTCACCCCGCCGCAGCAGGCCGCGCCGACCCTGGCCCCGACCGCACGTCAGGAAGACCGCCGATGAACGTCACGACCGCTGACCTGGTGCTGTGGGTCGCCTTCCCGTACGTCTGCCTCGCCGTGTTCGCCGTCGGGCACGTCTGGCGCTACCGGCAGGACCAGTTCGGCTGGACCACCCACACCAGCCAGCTGCTGGAGCGTCGCTGGCTGCGCTGGGGCAGCCCGCTGTTCCACCTCGGCGCCTTCGCGGTGATCGCCGGCCACGTGGTCGGTCTCGCCGTGCCGGCCTCCTGGACCGAGGCCGCCGGCATCTCCGAGCACACCTACCACACCACGGCCGTCTGGCTGGGCTCCGTCGCGGGCGTCGCCATGCTCACCGGCCTCGGCATGCTGTGCGCGCGACGGCTGCTGACCCGCCGGATCCGGCTCACCACCGACCGCAGCGACAAGGTGCTGTTCCCGCTGCTGTCCGCCACCGTCGTGCTCGGCATCTCCGCCACCGCCACGCACAACGTCTTCGGCGGCGGCTACGACTACCGCGAGACCGTCTCGGTCTGGTTCCGCGGCGTCTTCGCCCTCCAGCCCCGGCCCGAGGCGATGACCGGCGCCCCGCTGCTGTTCCAACTGCACGCCCTGACCGCCTGCCTGCTCTTCGCGGCCTGGCCGTTCACCCGCCTGGTCCACGTGTGGAGCGCCCCGATCGGCTATCTGGCCCGGCCGTACCTGGTCTACCGCAGGCGGGCGCAGCCGGCTGCCGGCCCGGGGTTCCGGGGAGAGCCGGGCGGGAGATCCGGGGCACGCGCCCGGCGGGAGGCGACGGACGGACCCGGTCTGGGGGCCGTCCGCCCGGCGGACAGGGACTCATGGCCCATGCCCGCCCAGCGGGCGGGACGCGGAAAGTAGTCGCGCACAACCAACGTACGAGGGAAGGGACGGGCGTCATGGTCCAGTCGTCGACGAGTGAGAGCGAGAGGCCGGCCTCCGGGGCACCGGTGACCGGCCGGGCATGGTTCATGCTGGCTCTGGCCACCATGGGTTTCGCGGTCAACTTCTGGGCCTGGGCGCTGCTCAGCCCGCTCGGCCCCCGTTTCAAGGACTCCTTGGGACTCAGCTCCTTCCAGCAGTCCCTGCTGGTGGCGGTACCGGTCGTCGTCGGCTCCCTGGGCCGGGTCCCCGTCGGCGCGCTCACCGACCGCTTCGGCGGACGGGTGATGTTCCCCGTCGTGACGGCGACCACCATCGTTCCCGTGCTCTACCTGGGCCTGGCCGGACACTCCTCGCTCGCCGCCCTGCTGGCCGGCGGCTTCTTCCTCGGCGTCGGCGGCACCGCGTTCGCCGTCGGCGTGCCCTTCGTCAACGCCTGGTTCCCACCCGAGCGGCGCGGCCTCGCCATCGGCGTCTTCGGCGCCGGCATGGGCGGCACCGCCATCAGCGCCCTGACCACGGTGAAGCTGGTCGACGCCCACAGCATGTCCACCCCGTTCCTGATCACCGCCGCCGTGCTGGCCGCCTACGCCGTGGCCGCCGCGCTGCTGCTGCGTGACGCACCCGGCCGCACGGTGCCGACCGAGGCGCTGGGCCGCCGCCTGGCCGCCACCCTGAGGCTCGGTATCACCTGGCAGGCGTCCGCGCTGTACGCGGTGGCGTTCGGCGGCTACGTCGCCTTCTCCGTCTACCTGCCCACCTACCTGAAAACCGGTTACGGCCTGACCCAGGCCGACGCCGCGAACCGCATGGCGGGGTTCGTGCTGCTGGCGGTCGCGATGCGGCCGATCGGCGGCTGGCTGTCCGACCGGGTGGGCCCGGTCAAAGTGCTGGCCGGAGCGCTGACCGTGGTCGTGGCCGGGGCTGTGACACAGTCGTTCACCCCGGTACTGGCTCCGCTGGGCACCCTCGCCTTCCTGGCCATGGCCGCCGCGCTCGGCGCGGGCAGCGGGGCGGCCTTCGCCCTCGTGGCGCTGCTGACCCCGGCCGACAAGGTGGGCTCGGTGACCGGCGTGGTCGGTGCCGCCGGCGGACTGGGCGGCTTCCTGCCGCCGCTGGTGATGGGCTCGCTGTACGGCGAGTACGGGACGTACGCGGCCGGCCTCGCCCTGCTCGCGTTCGTGGCCGCGGTCGCGCTGGTCTACACCCTCACCGCGGTCCGCGCGGCCGCCGAGGGCCGCGACCCGAAGCCGCGCACCGGTCGCGGACGCCGGCACACCTCGGCGCACACCACGGCGTGACGCCGCCCGCCTGACCACGACCGGAACCAAGGAGTGAGGAGCAACCCCGTGTGCGAGTACTGCGGCTGCCAGTCGCTGGCGGCGATCGACGAGCTGACCCGGGAACACGACGAGGTCGTCACGCTCATCAGCCACGTCCGGGACGCCGTGCGCGACGGCGACACCGCGCGCACGGCCGAGACGGCCCGCCGGATCGCCACCGTGCTGGCCCCGCACACCCAGGTCGAGGAGCACGGGCTGTTCCCCGCGATGGCCGAGGAGTTTCCCGACCACATCGCCGCCCTGGAGGCCGAGCACCGCCGCGTCGAGGCGGTGCTGGCCGAGGCGGCGGACGGCGTGCCGGCGGATCCCGCCTGGCCCGAGCGGCTGCTGGAGGTGCTCGCCATGCTGCGCGATCACATCCTCAAGGAGCAGGACGGCGTCTTCCCCGCCGCGCTGGCGACCCTGTCCACCGAGCAGTGGGAGACGGTCGAGGCGGTACGCGCCAGGGCGGGCGGTCTCCGGCCCGCTGCCTGACCGGCCGCTTCCGCCCGGCGACCCCGCGCCGCACGCCCCCGCCCCTTCGCCGTGCGGCAACGGGGCCGGCCCGGCCGCGACGCTCCGGTGCGGCGGCGCGGAACCCGGCCGGCCGCTCCGACGCGCAGACGATCGCCACATGCCGTGCCGTACCCGATCCTGGTGTGACCGTTGACCTTCGACGGTGCCACGGCCGTAGAGTCGTGTGCGGCCGGAACCGATCAGTTCGAACGGGCCGACGCGCCCGGGGCGGAGTGGCACGGTGAGCACGGAGACCAGCCGGGAACGGACCCGGGCGGGCATGGACGGCGAGCTGGCGGAGGCGCTGGTGCGCAGCCGTCGTTTCTTCACCCGGGCGGAGGTCTCCGACGACCTGCGCACCCTGCACAAGCAGGGCGGCCGCCAGGCGGACGAGTTCTACCGGGAGCGCTGGTCGCACGACAAGGTGGTGCGCTCCACGCACGGGGTGAACTGCACCGGCTCCTGTTCGTGGAAGGTGTACGTCAAGGACGGCATCATCACCTGGGAGGCGCAGCAGACCGACTACCCCTCGGTCGGCCCGGACCGGCCCGAGTACGAGCCGCGCGGCTGTCCGCGCGGCGCGGCCTTCTCCTGGTACACCTACTCGCCCACGAGGGTGCGCTACCCGTACGTGCGCGGTGTCCTGCTGGAGATGTACCGGGAGGCGAAGGCCCGGCTCGGCGATCCGGTGGCGGCCTGGGCGGACATCGTCTCCGACCGCGAGCGAGCCCGCCGCTACAAGGCGGCGCGTGGCAAGGGCGGCCTGGTGCGGGCGAGTTGGGACGAGGCCGTGGAGATGGTGGCCGCCGCGCACGTGCACACGATCAAGGAGTACGGTCCGGACCGGCTGGCCGGGTTCTCGCCGATCCCCGCGATGTCGATGGTCTCGCACGCCGCCGGGGCCCGCTTCTACTCGCTGCTCGGCGGGGCGATGCTGTCGTTCTACGACTGGTACGCGGACCTGCCGGTGGCCTCGCCGCAGGTGTTCGGCGACCAGACGGACGTACCGGAGTCGGGGGACTGGTGGGACGCCGGTTACCTGATCATGTGGGGTTCGAACCTGCCGGTCACCCGCACCCCGGACGCGCACTGGATGGCGGAGGCCCGTTACCGGGGCCAGAAGGTGGTGGCGGTCGCCCCGGACTACGCGGACAACGTGAAGTTCGCCGACGAGTGGCTCGCCGCCCAGCCGGGCACCGACGGGGCGCTGGCCATGGCGATGGGCCATGTGATCCTCAGGGAGTTCTTCGTCGACCGGCCCACGCCGTACTTCACCGACTACGTCAAGCAGTACACGGACCTGCCGTTCCTGGTCACCCTGGACGAGAGCGAGGCCGGGCCGGGCACCTTCACCCCGGGCAAGTTCCTGACCGCCGCGGATCTGGGCGGCGCGTACGCCGGGACCGAGCACGCGGAGTTCCGCACGGTGCTGCTGGACGCCGGCACGGGGCAGCCGGTGGTGCCGAACGGCACGCTCGGCGACCGCTACGGCGAGTCCGGCGCCGGGAAGTGGAACCTCGACCTCGGCGGCACCCGGCCGCTGCTGTCCGTCGAGGGCGGCGAGGAGGCACCCGTCGTCGTCGAACTGCCCCGCTTCGACGCCCCCGACGGCGGCGCGGGGCGGCTGCGGCGCGGCGTTCCGGTCCGCCGGGTCGCCGGGCGTCTGGTGACCACGGTGTACGACCTGCTGCTGGCCCAGTACGGGGTGGCCCGCGAGGGGCTGCCCGGCCGGTGGCCCACGGGCTACGACGACGCGCACGAGCCGTACACCCCGGCCTGGCAGGCCGCGATCACCGGCGTGGACGCGGGGAAGGCGGCCCGGATCGCGCGGGAGTTCGCCGCCAACGCGGAGGAGTCGGGCGGCCGTTCGATGATCATCATGGGGGCGGGGACGAACCACTGGTTCCATTCCGACACCATCTACCGGGCGTTTCTCGCCTTGACCACGCTGACCGGCTGCCAGGGCGTCAACGGCGGCGGCTGGGCCCACTACGTGGGCCAGGAGAAGGTCCGCCCGCTCACCGGCTACTCGGCGATCGCGACCGCCGCCGACTGGAACCGGCCGGCCCGGCTGATGATCCAGACCGCCTACTGGTACCTGCACAGCGACCAGTTCCGCTACGACGCGTTCTCCGCGGACACCCTCGCGGCGGCCGGAGCGGGCGGCCCGTTCGCCGGGAGGACCACGGCGGACGTCATCGCGCAGTCCGCGCGGATGGGCTGGATGCCGTCGTATCCGACGTTCGACCGCAACCCGCTGGAGCTGGCCGACGAGGCCGGCGCCGCGGGACGGCCGGTCGAGGAGCACGTGGTGGAGGAGCTGAAGGCCGGCCGGCTCCGGTTCGCGGGCGAGGACCCCGACGCCCCGGAGAACTTTCCGCGAGTGCTGACCATATGGCGGGCCAACCTCCTGGGCTCCTCGGCCAAGGGCAACGAGTACTTCCTCAGACACCTGCTCGGCACCGACGCCTCCGTGCGGGCCGCCGAGGCGCCGCCGGAGGCCCGGCCCAGGGACGTGGAGTGGCGGGAGCGGGCTCCCGAGGGCAAGCTCGACCTGCTGCTGACGCTGGACTTCCGCATGACCAGCACGACCGTCTTCTCGGACGTGGTGCTGCCGGCCGCGACCTGGTACGAGAAGCACGACCTGTCCAGCACGGACATGCACCCGTTCGTGCACGCCTTCAACCCGGCGATCGCCCCGCCCTGGCAGACCCGCACCGACTGGGACGCCTTCCACACCCTCGCCAGGGAGTTCAGCCGCCAGGCCGGCGAACACCTGGGCGTGCGCAGGGACGTGGTGGCCGCGCCTCTGCTGCACGACACCCCGGACGAACTGGCCAACCCGCGGGGCCGGGTGCTCGACTGGAAGGCGGGGGAGTGCGAGCCGGTGCCCGGGCGGACGATGCCGAAGCTGGTCACCGTCGAGCGCGACTACGGTGCTGTCGCGGACAAGATGGGTGCCCTCGGCCCGCTGCTGGACCGTCTGGGCGCGACCACCAAGGGCGTCACGTTCCAGGTGGCCGAGGAACTGGACCACCTGCGGCACAAGAACGGCGTGGTGCGGGGCGGGGTGGCCGACGGGCGGCCGTCGATCGCCCGTGACACGCAGGCGTGCGAGGCGATCCTGGCGCTGTCCGGCACGACCAACGGCCACCTGGCCACCCAGGGCTTCCACACCCTTGAGGCCCGCACCGGCACGCGCCTCGCCGACCTGGCCGCCGAGCACGAGGGCAAGCGGATCACCTTCGCGGACACCCAGGCCGCCCCGGTCCCGGTCATCACCTCCCCGGAATGGTCCGGCTCGGAGACGGGAGGACGCCGCTACTCGCCGTTCACGGTCAACGTCGAGCGCCTCAAGCCCTGGCACACCCTCACCGGACGGCAGCACTTCTACCTCGACCACGACTGGATGACCGCGCTCGGCGAACAACTCCCTGTCTACCGGCCCCCGTTGAACATGACCGCCCTCTTCGGCGAACCGCGCGTCGGGGAGACGGGCGAACTCGGCGTGACCGTGCGCTACCTGACCCCGCACAACAAGTGGTCCATCCACTCCGAGTACCAGGACAACCTGTTCATGCTCTCCCTCTCCCGAGGCGGACCGACGATCTGGATGAACACCGAGGACGCGGCGAAGATCGGAGTGACGGACAACGACTGGATCGAGGCGGTCAACCGCAACGGCGTGGTCGCCGCCCGCGCGGTCGTCTCGCACCGCATGCCCGAGGGCACCGTGTACATGCACCACGCCCAGGACCGCCTGATCGACGTGCCGCGCACCGAGACGACGGGAAGACGCGGCGGCATCCACAACTCCCTGACCCGGCTGCTGATCAAGCCCAGCCACCTCATCGGCGGCTACGCGCAGTTGTCGTACGCCTTCAACTACCTCGGGCCGACCGGCAACCAGCGCGACGAGGTCACGGTCGTCCGCCGCCGTGCGAACCAGGAGGTGGAGTACTGACATGCCCCGGCGCAAAGCCGCCATCGGACGTGTGATGGCCCAGATGGCGATGGTGATGAACCTCGACAAGTGCATCGGCTGCCACACCTGCTCGGTCACCTGCAAGCAGGCGTGGACCAACCGCAGCGGCGTCGAGTACGTGTGGTTCAACAACGTCGAGACCCGCCCCGGCCAGGGCTACCCGCGCCGCTACGAGGACCAGGCCACCTGGCGCGGCGGCTGGGAGCTGAACAAGAAGGGCCGGCTCGCGCTGAAGGCGGGCGGCCGGTTCAAGAAGCTGATCCAGATCTTCTCCAACCCCCTGCTGCCGACCATCGACGACTACTACGAACCCTGGACGTACGACTACGCGACGCTGACCAACGCGCCTTTGCAGGAACACACCCCCGTCGCCCGTCCCAAGTCCCTGATCTCCGGCAAGGACATGAAGATCTCCTGGTCGGCGAACTGGGACGACGACCTGGGCGGATCGGCGGCCACGAGGGAGAAGGACGTCCTGCTCGACCAGGTCTCGGAGAAGATCAGGTTCGAGTTCGAGCAGACCTTCATGTTCTACCTGCCGCGGATCTGCGAGCACTGCCTCAACCCGTCCTGCGCGGCCTCCTGCCCCTCCGGCGCGATCTACAAGCGCACCGAGGACGGCATCGTGCTGGTGGACCAGGACCGCTGCCGGGGCTGGCGGATGTGCGTGACGGGATGCCCGTACAAGAAGGTGTACTTCAACCACCGCACCGGCAAGGCGGAGAAGTGCACCTTCTGCTTCCCCCGCGTCGAGGTCGGCCTGCCCACGGTCTGCTCCGAGACCTGCGTGGGCCGGCTGCGCTACATCGGCCTCGTCCTCTACGACGCCGACCGCGTCCTCGAAGCCGCCTCGACGCCCGAGGACACGGGCCTGTACGAGGCCCAGCGGAGCGTCTTCCTCGACCCGGACGACCCCGAGGTCGTACGTGCGGCGGAGCAGGCGGGCATCCCGCGGGACTGGATCGAGGCGGCCCGGCGCTCCCCGGTGCACGCCCTGATCAACAGGTACCGGGTGGCGCTGCCGTTGCATCCGGAGTACCGCACCCTGCCCATGGTCTGGTACATCCCGCCCCTGTCACCGGTGGTCGACTCCGTGCGCGACACCGGCCACGACGCCGAGGACCACCGCAACCTCTTCGCCGCCGTCGACGCTCTGCGCATCCCCGTCGACTACCTCGCCCAGCTGTTCACCGCCGGCGATCCACAGCCCGTGGACGCGGTCCTGCGCCGCCTGGCGGCCATGCGCTCCTACATGCGTGACATCAACCTCGGCCGTGAACCCGACGAGGCCATTCCCGGGACCGTCGGCATGAGCGGCGAGCAGATGTACGACATGTACCGGCTGCTGGCCCTGGCCAAGTACGACGAGCGGTACGTCATCCCGCCCGCCCACGCCGAACAGGCCCACCAGCTGGAGGAACTGGCCACCGAGTGCAGCCTCGACCGCGAGGGCGGCCCCGGAATGGGAGGGGCCGGGCCCGAGGGCGGTGGACGACGGGCGGGCGGCTCCGGCCCCTTCGGCGAGGCCTCCGGAAAAGCCGCCCCGATCGCCGTCGAGAACTACCGGGCCCTGCACGACCGCCAGACCTCCGACACGACCGCCGCCCCCACCGACAAGGCCGGCCGCGTCAACCTCCTCAACTGGGACGGCAGAGGCAGACCCCCCGGACTGTTCCCACCCGCGAGGGACGACGAGAGGGGCGGCGCGTCATGAGGCCGACCACCGGCCGTGCCCGCCACGCCCCGGCCTGGCAGGCGCAGTCCCTGCTGCTGGCCTACCCGGACGACCAGTTCCCCGCGCGCGTCGCGCTGGCGGTCAAGGTCGCCGCCACCCAGCCCAAGCCGGTCGGGCACCCCCTGATCCGCTTCGCCGAACACGCCGGCCGCGTCCCGCTGCCGGACCTGGCCGCCGCCTACGTCGCCACCTTCGACCACCGCAGACGCTGCTGCCCGTACCTGACCTATTACGCCCACGGCGACACCCGAAAACGCGGCATCGCCCTCCTGCGACTGAAGCAGACCTACGCGAAGGCGGGCTGGCGGCTGAGCGACGACGAACTGCCCGACCACCTCGCCGTCGTCCTCGAGTTCGCCGCCGCCGAACCGGCCGCCGGGACCCGCCTGCTGACCGGACACCGCGCCGGCCTGGAGCTGCTGCGCCTCGCCCTGCGCGACGCGGACTCGCCCTGGGCGCACGTCCTGGACTCCGTCTCCGCCACCCTGCCCGCCCTCGCCGGCGACGAACGCGAGGCCGTCGCCCGGCTGGCCGCCCAGGGCCCTCCGGAGGAGCAGGTCGGCCTGGATCCGTACGCGTCCCCGCAGTTCCTGCCTGATCCCGTCGTAGGAGGTCCCCGATGAGCGCGGCCGCGCAGCCCGCCGGCCCGGCAGTCCAGGCCGGCACCGGCGCCGTCCTCCTGTGGGCCGTCCTTCCGTACGTGGTGCTCGCGGTGTTCGTGCTCGGGCACCTCTGGCGCTACCGCTACGACAAGTTCGGCTGGACCACCCGCTCCTCCCAGCTCTACGAGCACCGGCTGCTGAGGATCGGAAGCCCGCTGTTCCACTTCGGCATCCTCGTCGTCCTCCTCGGCCACATCGGCGGCCTCGTCATCCCCGAGAGCTGGACCGAGGCAGCCGGGATCAGCGAGAACGTCTACCACATCGGTGCGGTGGCCCTCGGTACCGTCGCGGGCATCGCCACGCTCGGCGGACTGGCCGTCCTGGTCTACCGGCGGCGTACCGTCGGCCCGGTCTTCTCCGCCACCACGAAGAACGACAAGGCCATGTACGTCCTGCTCACCGCGACCATCGTCCTCGGCCTGTCCGCGACCGTCGTCGCCAACCTCGCCGGCGGCGGCTACGACTACCGCGAGACCATCTCCCCCTGGTTCCGCTCCATCTTCTGGCTGCGGCCCGACCCGGACCGGATGACCGGCGTCCCGATCCTCTTCCGGCTGCATGCCATCAGCGCGATGCTGCTCTTCGCCGCCTGGCCCTTCACCCGCCTGGTGCACATGCTCACCGCCCCGCTGGGCTACCTCACCCGCCCCTACATCGTCTACCGCAGCCGTGACGTACAACTGGGCGCCCGGGCCCCGCACCGTGGCTGGGAACGCACCGGCCCATGACCGGGCAGTGCCTTCACGAGCTCCCGGAGCCCGGTCGCCGCCACCCCCGAGCACCCGGCGTCGACGAGGCCGGGGCGACCTCGCCCTCGGCCGGGTAGCGACCGGTCCCGAGGATTCCGTTCTCCGAGTGCGGCATCGACTCCACGTCGGCGGGCACGTGGTCGGGGACGCGCGTCGCAAGCCCGATGCCGAGGTTGACGCAGCCGCCGTCGTCGAGTGCCGACCGTCGCGGTCGCACTGGGCGGCTCCCTGCCGGCGCTGGCGGAGCTGCGGTTCGCCCGCCCGGAACTCGACGGCGACGAGGCCGCGTCGAACCTGGCCGACATGCATGCTGCGCATGCTGGGCGTCCCGCCGCAGGACGCCCGGGGCGTCGCCCGGCGCCCGCTGCCCGGCCTCGGCTGACCGGGGACGGAGCGCTTCGGTACCCCGACCCGACGGGGGCCGTCCGGCCCTCGGCCGCTCCCGGCGCGTTCAGGAACGAGCGTTCCCGTCCGCTCCGGTGTCCGGCAGGACCCTGACGGCACGCAGGGCCGCGACGAGTTCGGCCGCGTCCCCGGGGGCCTGCAGCGAACGGCCGGTCAGGCCCTCCAGCTTGCGCAGTCTGTAGCGGACCGTGTTGGGGTGGCAGTGCAGGGCCCGCGCCGTCGCCCCGGCGTTCCCGGCCGCGTCGATCCAGCACTGGAAGGTGTCGAGCAGCACAGCGCTCGCGTCCTTGCCGAGGGCCAGTACCGGACCCATGACCCTGCGGGCCATGTCGGCCGCGGCCTCCGGCGCGGCGGCCATGACCAGTGTGAGCGGGTCGTCCTGGAAGCGGACCACCGCGGCCGTTCCCGCGGGCCGGCTCTTCATGGCCAGCCGGGCGTGCCGCAGGGCCTGGCCGGTGCAGTCGAGCGAGGCGAAGGCCGGGCTCATGCCCACCCGGGCGGTGGCGCCGCGCCGCAGCACCGTCATGGTCAGGTCGAGGGCGTCGGGGCGGAGCAGGGACGTGATGCCGATGTGGAGGTCGGGCCGCAGCGCCCAGGCGGAGGAGATGCCATGGGCGGACAGCTGTGCCTCGACGTCACCGAGCGGTTCATGGCCGAGCATGGTCACCTCGGCGGCGACGGCGACGAAAGGGCCCTTCCGCGGCAGACCAAGGGTCTGGGCCACCTCCCACAGCGCCCCCGGGTCGTTGACACGGCCGCTGAGCAGGGCCTCCGTGAGAGCGGACCGTTCTCGCTCCCGGGCGCGGACGACTTCGGCGGCCGCCTGGCGGTAGGAGGAGGTCAGCGCGTCGCTGTACTCGTCCGCGAGCTGCCACGCGTCGGCCGTCGCCGACACCATGACGGCCGGGTCCACGCGAAGACGCGCCGCCTCCTCCGCCACGACCGTCCACACCTCGGCGAAGCCGATCCGGTAGGCGCGCAGCACGTCGGGCAGCGGCCCGCCCTGCACCGCCCGCAGCCGGCCTGTCCCGCCGGGTTCGCTCAGGTCGGGTCCGCTGCCCCGGGCGAACTGCGCGAGCATGCTGTCGATGTTGCGCCGCAGCGACGCCCGCAGCTCCCCCTCCGGGACGGTGCCGGACGGGCCGTAGACGTCGATCTCGTCGCGGATGCGGCGTGCGGCGCGCTCGACGAGTTCGGCCAGCCGCGGGCGCAGGGACTGCGCCACGGCGGCGATCTCGGGTACGGGCGGGCGGCGCTGCACAAGGCCAGGGTACGGGAGCCCTTGTTCCTGGGGACAAGGGCTGCCCGAGCCGCCGTGATCATCTCTCTGCCGATTGTTCCGGGGAACAACACATCGCCGGGCCATCCTGTGCGCCGGTCCATTGGCAGTGGCCCGTCCTGACGTCAGTCTGAACCCGGCATCCGGAGGTTACCGGGCTGTTAACAGGAGGACGCATGCCGAACATCGCGGGAAATCTGTCGGAGACGGCTCGCCGTCACCCCGAGCGCCCCGCCCTCCGGTTCGGGAGCACGCTTCTCACCTACGCGGAGCTGGACCTGGCCGCGTCGCGGGCCGCGGGGATGCTGCGGAATCTGGGTCTGACGGCCGGCGACCGGGTCGGTGTGATGCTGCCCAACGTTCCGGCGTTCGTGGTGCTCTACTACGGCATCCTGCGGGCCGGTGGAGTCGTGGTCCCGATGAACCCGCTGCTCAAGGCGCGTGAGATCGAGCACTGTCTGGCCGACTCCGGGGCGGGCCTGCTGTTCGTGCACGAGGGTGCCGCACAGGAGGCCGCGGCGGCGGCCGGTGTGACGGGCACCGTGGTGACCGCGGTCGACCCCGATCTGTCGCAGGCGGACGGCTGCGAACCCGCCGGGGCCCAGACGCCGCGCGAGGACGACGACCTCGCCGTGATCCTCTACACCTCCGGCACCACCGGCAGGCCGAAGGGCGCCGCACTGACCCATCGCAACCTCGGCCGCAACGCCGAGGTGGTGGCCGAACGGGTGATCCAGCTGGGAGAGCGGGACGTGGTGATGGGCTGCCTTCCGATGTTCCACGCCTTCGGCCAGACGTGCGGCATGAACGCGGCGGTCCGCCAGGGCGCCTGCCTGGTCCTGGTGCCCCGCTTCGAACCGGCCGCGGTGCTGGCCCTGCTCGACGAACTGCGGGTGACCGTCTTCGAGGGCGTGCCCACGATGTACAACGCACTGCTGCACCAGGCCCCGTCCGTCACCGGCGCCGAGGCCGGCGCCCTGCGGGTGTGCGTCTCCGGTGGAGCGGCGCTGCCGACAGAGGTGCTGCACGCCTTCGAGACCCGGTTCGGCTGCGCGGTGGCCGAGGGCTACGGGCTCTCGGAGACCTCACCGGTGGCCACCTTCAACCACTGCGACCGGCCCCGCAGGCCCGGCTCGATCGGCACCCCGATCGACGGTGTCGAGATACGCCTGGTCGACGGCGCCGGCGAGGACGTCCCGGCCGGCGAGGTCGGCGAGATCGCCGTCCGGGGACACAACGTCATGGCGGGCTACTGGAACCGGCCCGACGCGACGGCCGAGGCGATCCCGGACGGCTGGTTGCGTACCGGAGACCTGGCCCGCCAGGACGACGACGGATACCTCTACGTCGTCGACCGCAAGAAGGACCTGATCATCCGCGGCGGATACAACGTCTACCCGCGGGAGATCGAGGAGGTCCTCTACGAGCACCCGGAGGTCGTCGAGGCGGCCGTCGTCGGCATCCCGCACGCCTCCCTCGGCGAGGAGGTCGCCGCGGCCGTCGCCCTCGTCCCCGATGCCCGGGTCACCGCCGAGTCACTGCAGTCCTTCGTCAAGGAGCGCGTCGCCCCGTACAAGTACCCCCGCAAGGTCTGGTTCCTGGCCGCCCTGCCCAAGGGCCCCACCGGGAAGATCCTCAAGCGGGAGATCCGTCCTCCTCGGTGACCTTCCGGCCGTGCCGGACGGGAGGACACCGCCGTCAGGCTCCGTCGTCCCCCCCACCGCTTCACCGCTTCACCGCTGTTCCCTGCGACCAGGCCGTGGCCGGCGTGCCACGGCGGCGCGACTCGCGGTCCCCCCGGGCGCGCGTCCCGGCCACCGCCCGCCTCCGGCGTCGTACGAGGCACCCTTTCGGTCACTTCCCGGCCGCGCGGCTCGGCGGGGCGCCGCTGTAGGGCGAGCACGAGGCCGAGGCGCGGGAAGTCCGGCGCGCCCACGAGTGACTTCGCCAGGTTCGACGCGTGAGCGTGGCCCGCTCCAGCCGGGCGCCCGCCTCTTCCCCCTCGGCAGCCCGAGAGCCGCCGGCCAGGTCTTGAAGCCGCGCTCGACGACCGCGGCGATCAGGCTGTCCTCGTTTTTGAAGTGCCGGTAGCCGGTATCCGGAGCCGGCGGGCGGCCCGCACCCGGCACTGACCGCTGCGACGGACGTGCCCTCGTACCCGCGCCCGCGTCCGCGTCCGCGACGGCGGCGTCAAAGACGCGCTGCCGCGACTTCCCACCGGTGACGCGCTTCTCGCACGTCGTCCGCCGCCCGGTCATCGGGGCTGTTCTTCCCGCTGTCCACGGCTCTTGACCGACTCCGACCCCCGGCTTACCGTAGCGACTGCTCCAATTGGAGTGAACGCTACATCAAGACCAACGGGACACAGTGAGGTGGCCTGGTGAGTGAAATCAGTGCCCAGGGCGGAGCCGAGGACAGCGCCTACGACGTGGCGGTGATCGGATACGGACCCACGGGTGTGACCGCGGCGAACCTGCTCGGGGCGATGGGCCTCAGAGTCGTCGTCGTGGAGCGGGACGCGGAGGTGTTCTCCCGCGCCCGGGCGATCTCCACGGACGAGGAGGTCGTAAGGATCTGGCAGCGCGTCGGGCTGGCCGAGCGGCTGAAGCAGGACATGCTGGCCGACCGCCCGCTCGACTTCGTCGACGCGAGAGGCCGGACCTTCGTCAGCGCGCATCCCACTGCCCGCGGGCACGGACATCCACCGCAGATGTTCATCTACCAGCCCGCGCTGGAGCAGGTCCTGCGCGACGGAGTGGGCCGTTACCCGAACGTGGAGGTGTGGCTGCGCCACGAGTGCCTGCGCCTGCGACAGGACGCGGACGGCGTGGAGCTGACGGTGGTCGGTACCGCCGACGACGCCGTGCGGCGGCTGCGCGCCTCCTACGTCATCGCGGCCGACGGAGGCACCAGCCTGACCCGCGCCCAGCTGAACGTCGGCTACGACGGGCGGACGTACACGGACCGCTGGGTGGTCATCGACACCGAGATGCTCAAGCCGTGGCCGGACCACGACCGGCTGCGCTTCCGCTGCGACCCGGCCCGCCCGGCGGTCGACTGCCCGACCCCGCTGGGGCATCACCGCTGGGAGTTCCCGGTCCTGCCGGGCGACGACGAGCAGTACCTGACCACCGATGAGGCGATCTACGAACTGGTGGCCCGGTACGGGATCAGCAGGGACAGCATCAGGATCCTGCGTGCCACCGTCTACAGCCACCACGTCCGCTTCGCCGCCCGCTTCCGGGTGGACCGGGTCTTCCTCGCGGGCGACGCCGCCCACGCCATGCCGCCATGGATCGGCCAGGGCATGGCGGCCGGGGTGCGGGACGTCGCCAACCTGTGCTGGAAGCTGGACGCGGTGCTGCGCGGGCGGCTGCCCGAGACTCTGCTGGACAGCTACGAGGCCGAGCGCAAGCCGCATGTCAAAGAGGTCACCAGGCGGGCGGTGACCGTCGGGCGGATCATCACCGAACGGCGCCGGGCGGTGGCCGCGGTCCGTGACCTCCTGCTGCCCGTCCTGAACCGCGCGGCAGGCTTCCGCGACTGGGTCCAGGACTCGAACTGGATACCCGTCGCCCACTACACCGACGGCTTTCAGGCCCGGCCCCGCACCAAGGCGTCCGGGCACCAGATCCCCCAGCCCTGGATGACCGGCCCCGACGGCGAACCGGTACGGCTGGACGACGTCCTCGGCGGCCACTGGCTGCTGCTGCACGGCGGACTGCCCGGCCCGCAGCCCGCATGGGACCGGCTGGGCGTCCCCTCGCTCACCGTCACCCCGGCCGGATCGCGCCCTGCCGAGGGCACCCTCGTCGACAGCGACGGAGTGCTGCTGCGCTGGATGAGCGAGCACCGTGCGGCGACCCTCGCCCTGCGGCCGGACTCCTACGTCTACGCCGCCGCCCCCGCGGGCGCCCGACTTCCCGCGCCTCCGGCCGGATTCGCCCCTGCGGCGCACCCGACCGCGACCGCCGCCGCCTCCTGAGGAATGCCATGACCGCTCACACCGAACCGCCGTCGATGCGGGAGTCCCTGCTCGACGTCGCGGGCAAGAAGATCTTCGTCGCCGAGACCGGGGACGGTCCGCCCGTCCTGCTGCTGCACGGCGGCGGCCCGGGCGCCTCCGGTGTCTCCAACTACGCCCGCAACATCGCCGAGCTGGCGAAGGAGTACCGGGTCATCGTCCCGGACCTGCCCGGCTACGGCCGCAGCACCAAGGGCGTCGACGGCACCGACCCGTTCGGGTACCTCGCCGACCACATCCGCGGCGTGCTCGACCAACTCGACCTGGCCAAAGCCCACTTCGTCGGCAACTCCTACGGCGGCTCCTGCGCCCTGCGGCTGGCCCTGGACACCCCCGACCGGGTCGACCGCATGATCCTGATGGGCCCGGGCGGCATCGGCACCACCCGCGCCCTGCCGACCCCGGGTCTCAACAGCCTGCTCGACTACTACTCCGGAGACGGGCCTTCGCGCCTGAAACTGGAGAAGTTCATCCGCCAGTACCTCGTCTTCAACGCCGCCGACGTGCCCGACAGCGTCATCGACGGTCGCTACCGGGACAGCATCGACCCCGAGGTCGTGGCCGCCCCGCCGCTGCGCCGCCCCTCCGGGCCGAACGCACCGCGCACGCTGTGGAAAATGGACTTCACCCGGGACCGGCGCCTGTCCCGCCTGCCGGTTCCCACGCTGGTGCTGTGGGGCGCAGCGGACAAGGTCAACCGGCCGTCCGGCGGCCGTATGCTGGCCGACCGCATGCCCAACTGCGACCTCTACCTCGTCGCCAACACCGGCCACTGGGTGCAGTTCGAACGCGCGGAACTCTTCAACCGCCTGTCCGCCGACTTCCTGGCAGGCCGCCGATGAACACGAACAGCCCTCGCTCCGTGTTCGGCGCCGTCCACCTCGGCTACCTCGTCATCGAGACCAACCGCTTCGCCGACTGGCGCCGCTTCGGCACCGACGCCATCGGCATGCACCACGACGACCTGGACAGCGACCTGATGCGATTCCGCCTGGACGAGCAGGAGTGCCGGTTCCTGCTCCGCCGCGGCCCGGCCGAGGATGTCGTGACCACCGGCTGGCACATCGACGACCACGCCTCGTTCGAGCGGATAGAGGCGCGTGTCCGGGCCCACGGGGTCCCCGTCGTCCAGGGCTCGGCAGAGGAAGCCGCACTGCGCGGCGTCGAACGGCTGCTGCGCTTCCCCGGCCCCAAAGGCATCACCCAGGAGATCTGCACCACGCCCCTGGTCTCGTCCGAGCCGCTGCGGATGCTCGCCTCCGGCTGGGTCACGGGCGACTCCGGCATGGGCCACGTGGCGATCACCTCCACCAGGCCGGCGCAGCTGCGCGGTTACTTCAACACCGTCTTCGACGCCCGCCTGACCGACTACATCGACGAGACGATCAGCGGCATGAAGCTGAAGATCCGCTTCCTGCGGGTCAACGAACGCCATCACACCATCGCGATCGCCGCCGTCCGGGGGCTGCCCCTCGACCCGATCCGCACCCGCGTCCAGCACCTCAACACCCAGGCAGCCACGCTCGACGACCTCGCCCGCAGCTACCAGCGCGTGTACGAACTCGGCTTCCAGATGGCCCTGTCCGTGGGCCAGCACACCAACGACAAGGAGCTGTCCTACTACGCGCGCACCCCGTCGGGCTTCGAGTGGGAGGTGGGCTGGAACCCCGTCGTCGTCGACGAGTCGACCTGGCAGCCCAGCACCCACCAGGGCATCAGCATCTGGGGCCACACCCCGGTGGGCCAGACCATCGTCGACAAACTCGACCAGTTCCGGCTCGGCATCCGCTCCCTCGCCCACCGGGAGACCACGGTCCCCGCCCTCAGCGGCGCGGGTGTCTCCGACGACTGACGGTCCGGCCGGACGCCCAGGCCGTGGCCCGCTGCTGGTGCGGGGCGGTCACGGCCGCTGCCGGGTACGGCGGCGCGCGGGCGGCACCGGCACCGGATCGGGGCCGGCGACCACGGTGCTGGACACGCTGCCGAGGCCCTCCACGGTGAGCGTGACCGTGTCTCCCGGCCCGAGCGGCGGCGGGTCCTGCCTGCCCCGGACGCCCCACAGCTCGGCGAGGCAGCCGCCGTTGCCGCAGGTGCCCGAGCCGAGGACGTCTCCGGGGCGGACCCAGGTGCCGCGGGAGGCGTAGGCGGTCATCTCCTCGAAGGTCCAGCTCATGTTGGACAGCAGATCCTCGCCGACCACCTCGCCGTTCACGGAGGCCGTGAGACCCAGGCGCAGGAAGCCGTCCTCGTCGCGGTACTTCTCCAGCTCGTCGGCGGTCACCAGGTACGGGCCCAGGGTGGTGGCCGTGTCCTTGCCCTTGCACGGGCCCAGACCTACGCGCATCTCGGCGGACTGGAGGTCGCGGGCGGACCAGTCGTTGAGGATGGTGTACCCGGCGATGTGCGCACGGGCCTGCCCGGGGGTGAGGTCGCGGCCCTCCTTGCCGATCACGGCGGCGACCTCCAGCTCGAAGTCGAGCACGGACGATCCGGGCGGTGCGGGGATGTCGTCGTAAGGGCCGTACACCGCGTAGGGGTTGGTGAAGTAGAAGGTCGGTGCCGCATACCACTGCTCCGGCACCCCGGCGGCACCGTCCACGGACCGCCGTACGCCCTCGACGTGTTCCTCGAAGGTCACGAAGTCCCGCACGGTGGGCGGCTGGAGAGGCGGCAGCAGCCGTACCCGGGAGACATGGGGACCGGCCGGCACGTCGAGCGCCGCCGATCCGGCGTCGAGGAGTTCCGGCAGACCGCCGCCCGCGGCGAGCAGGCCGGTCAGCGACGTGACGCCGGGCAACGGGCGGAGCGTGCCGTCCTCTTCGACGACGGCCACCCGGCGTCGGTCGCGGTGTTCGTACGTGGCGAAGCGCATGAAGGGGTCCTGTCGGGAGAGCGGGACCGGGGACGCGGCGGGGAGTCAGGGCGTGACCGTGCTGCCGCGCCCCCGGTGATCAGGGTTGCGGGCCGGTCAGACCGGCGGGGCGACGAACACCCCGCGGTCGACGTCGTTGAAGGACTCCTTGGCGACCAGTTCGTTCATCGGGTTGGCGGTGCCCCACTGGTCGGTGACCTCCGGCCGGGAGAAGTCGTAGACGTGCGGGTGCCAGGTGTCCTCGTCGAGGAGTTCCAACTCGGTGGTGTACTCGACCGTGTTGCCGTGCGGGTCGAGGAAGTAGGTGAAGGTGTTGTCGCCCGCCATGTGGCGCCCCGGCCCCCAGACCTTCTTGAACCCGGCCCGCATCACGCGCCCGGAGCCGCGCAGGTACTCGTCGATGCCGCGCATCTCGAAGGAGACGTGGTGCAGCGAGGTGTGCGGGCCCTTGGCGATGGCCATCGAGTGGTGCTGGTTGCTGATCCGCATGAAGTGCATGACATCGCCGACGTGCGGCGAACTCAGTGTGTCGGAGTGGCGGAAACCGAGGTGGGTCTCGTACCAGGAGCGGGTCGCGTCCAGGTCGGGGGAGTTGAGCACGACGTGGGAGAGCTTGACGGGGATCGACTCCTTCTCCTCGATCCTGCGGTGCCGGCGTACGTCCACGTCCGCGGAGACCTCGATGGTGCGTCCGTCCACGTCGAAGAAGCGGAAGCCGTAACCGCCTCCGGGCGTGTCCACCTTGCCGGGCTGGGAGATCAACCGCACACCCGAGGCGAGGAGCCGCTCGGCGAGAGTGTCCACGTCGGGTGCCGAGGCGGCGCCGTACGCGACCAGGTCGAGCCGCTTCTCGTCGGCCCTGCGCAGCCGGATGACGTAGTTCTCGGGCGAGCCCTCGGCGGCCAGGAAGGAGATCCCGGAGTCCTCGGCGACCTTGGTCAGGCCCCAGACCCCGCCGTAGAAGTCGAGTTGCTTGTCGTAGTCGGGCACGGCGAGGTCGACGTGCCTGAGGTGGGTGAGCAGGCGGTTGCCCATGGGGGGATTCCTCCTAGGAGAGGTGGAGCAGTGCGGCGGCGTTCGCCCCGCGCACGGACTGGAAGTCGGGGTCGGACAGGCCCGCGGCGCGCAGGGCGCCGAGCGGATCGTCGGCGCCCATGTCGAAGGGGAAGTCGGAGCCCAGCAGCACCCGGTCGGCGCCGGCGGCCCGGACCAGCTCCCGCAGGACGGCCGGGTCGTGGACGAGGGAGTCGAAGTAGAGCTGCCGCAGATAGCTGCTCGGCTCCCGCGTGCACGTCCGGGCGTCGGGGCGCACCCGCCAGGCGTGGTCGGAACGGCCGATGTGGGTGGGGAGATAGCCGCCCCCGTGCGCGGCTATCAGCTTCAGTCCCGGGTGGCGGTCCAGGACGCCCGAGAAGATCAGATGGGAGAGCGCGACCGCGTTCTCCGTCGGCTGGCCGACGGTGTTGGAGAGGTACCAGCGGTCCAGCCGTTCGTCGAGCGTGCACCCGAAGGGGTGCAGGAAGAGGAGCGCGCCCGTCTCCTCGGCCCGCGCCCACAGGGGCTCGTACGCGGGGTCCGACAGCTCGTGGCCGGGCGCGTGCGAGGAGATCTCCACGCCTCGCAGCCCCTGCTCCAGCGCGTGGTCGAGCAAGCCGGCCGCGAGGGCGGGGTGCTGGAGGGGGACCAGACCCAGGCCGTACAGGCGCCCGGGGGCCTTGGCGCAGTGGGCGGCCGTCGACTCGTTGGCCAGCCGGCAGACGCGCGCGGCCAGTTCGGGCTCCGCCCAGTAGTGGTAGTGCGACGGGGAGGGGCTGACCAGCTGGACGTCCACGCCCTGCTCGTCCATGGCCGCCAGTCGCACGGCCGCGTCCGTCAGCATCGGCACGCGCGAGCCGACCATCGGGCCGTTCACCCTCAGGGCGGCCGGTCCGTTGCGGCGGGCGTCCAGGGCGCGGGCCTCGGCGAGACCGGGCCGGCCGGCCACGGCCTCCTCGGCCTCCGGGACCAGGAGGTGGGCGTGCACGTCGATCGTGGGGATCGGCTCGGGCTCGGTCACGGGCGTTCCTGCAGCGCGGTCAAGGTGCGGTGCACCAGGCCGGGTATGTCCGCGTCGCGCTCCCCGTCGAGCAGCCACTGGGCGAGCTGCACCGAGGCGTCGACGACCATGCGCACACGAGGCAGCCGACGGGAGTGATAGGCGGTGAGGAGGCGGTCGTCCCAGTCGCCGGGGCCGGCCAGCAGTTCGGCGAGGACCAGGGCGTCCTCCAGGGACATCGCGGCGCCCTGGGCGAAGGTGGGCGGGCAGCAGTGGGCGGCGTCGCCGACCAGCACGACGCGGCCGCGGTGCCAGGGGCCCGTCACCAGGTGCCGGTCGAACCACGCGTAGTTCACGGCCTTCGGGTCGGTGAACGCGGCCCGCAGCTGCGGCCACACACCCCCGTAGCCCTCGCTGAGCCGGCGCATCTCGTCGGCATACGAGCCGGGGTCGAGCGAGGCCCGGTCGCGGGCCGGTTCGACGAGATACGTGTAGACCGTGTCCTCGCTGGTCGGGCAGTACCCGGCGATGAAGCACGGGCCGCCGTAGACCATCTCGGTGCGGGTGATCCCGGCCGGACGGGGCGCGGGGGCACGCCAGATGCCCATGCCGGTGGGGACGGGTTCGTCGGTGATGCCGATCATCCGGCGGGTGGCGGAGTGCAGGCCGTCGGCACCGACCACCAGGTCGTAGCGGCGGCTCGTCCCGTCCGAGAACGCGACGTCCACGCGGTCCTCGTGCTGGTCGAAGGCGGTGGCCGTGGTGCCGAGGCGGATGTCGGCGCCCGAGGCCCGGACCTGCTCGATGAGGAGCTGCTGGAGGCGCGGACGCTGCATGCCGATGTGGGCGGGCAGGTCGTCGCCGCCGGTGCGCAGCTCCTCGTGGGCGGCCAGGACGGTGCCGTCGGGGGTGAGGATGGCGAGTCCGTCGGCGGTGTAGCCGTCCTTCTCGATCGCGTCGAGGACGCCGACCTCGCGCAGGACGCGCAGGGCGTTGCCCTGGAGGGTGATGCCGGAGCCGAGGGAGGCCTTCCAGTCCGGGCTGGCCTCGACCAGGTCGACGGCGATCCCGGCCCGGCGCAACAGCACGGTCAGAGCGTTTCCGGAGGTACCGCCGCCTATGACGAGGACGAGCGGGGTTCTCCCGCTCGAACGGAGTGGAGAGTGGGGAAGGGCGGGGGTGGGTGTCATCTCGGGGCTACCTCCCGGGATCGGGCCGCGCGGCTTCGGGCGGCGGGGATGCGGCTCTCGCCCGCGGGGGACGCGGGCCAGGGGCGTGCGGGGCCGGATGCGCCGCCGCTGTCCGGGGACGGCGCATCCGGCGGCTGTGCGGGGCTACTTGACGGCGACGGGGTTGACGGGGGAGCCGACGGCTCCGGTGATGGGGAGGGGTGCGGCGGTGAGCCAGAACTCGTGGACGCCGTCCTCGGCGCAGTCCGCGGCGAGCGTGTCGAGGTCCCACATCTCGCCGATCAGCAGGCCGATGTGGGGAATGGCGACCTGGTGCAGGGGCTGGAAGGCGTGCTCGAACTCGTTGGGCCGTACCTCGAAGCCCCAGGTGTCGGTGGCGAGCGCGGCGATCTCGGTGCGGTGCAGCCAGCCGGCGGTGGTGAAGGACAGTCCGGGCGCGGGCCCGCCGGCGTAGTCGCCCCAGCCGTCGCGCTTGGCGCGGGCGAGGTGGCCGGTGCGCACGAGGACGATGTCGCCGCGGCCGACGCGCACGCCGTGGGCCTCGGCGGTCGCGGTCAGGTGCGCCTCGGTGATGGCGAAGCCGTCCGGCAACTCGCCCTTCTCACCGATGACTTGGCCGACATCCAGGAGGACTCCGCGTCCGGCGACGTAGGGTGCCATGTGCTCGATGCCGGTGACGAGGTCTCCGTCGGAGGTGACCGTGGTCGCCGCGTCGCGGCCGTTCCACGCCTTGCCGTGGTCGAAGATGTGCCCGAGCCCGTCCCACTGGGTGGAGCACTGGAGCGGCATCGCGATCACGTCGTCCGCGCCCCCGATGCCGTGCGGAAAGCCCTGGTTGCCGAGGGCGGCGTCGGCGCCGGTGTCCAGCATGGTGTGCACCGGGTTGGTGCGCCGCCGCCAGCCCTTCTGCGGCCCGTTCATGTCGAACCGCTGGGAGAGCGAGAAGCTCACGCCCCGCCGTACCAGCGCGGCGCCCTCGCGACGCTTGGCCGCGTCGAGGAAGTTCAGGGTGCCGAGCACGTCGTCCGAGCCCCAGCGCCCCCAGTTGGAGTACGCCTTGGCGGCCTCGGCGATCGCGCCCTCGGGGTCGAGGCGGTCCAGGCTCATGCCGCTGCCTCCGCGACGCAGCGGGTGCGCTGCACCCCAAGGCCGGTGATAGAGCCCTCCAGCACGTCGCCGTCGCGCAGCAGCCGCCCCCAGTGGATGCCGTTGCCTGCCGGGCTGCCGGTCAGCACCAGGTCGCCGGGCAGCAGCCGAGCGGTCTGCGAGATGTACGACACCAGCCGGGCGATGCCGAAGAGCATGTCCTTGGTCGACTCGTCCTGCATGGTGTCGCCGTTCAGCTTCAGCGTGACCCGCAGATCGCCCGGGTCGGCGATCGACTCGGCCGGCACGAGCCACGGCCCGAGCGGCGTGAAGCCCGGCGCGTTCTTGCAGCGCAGCCAGTCGGTTCCGATGGCCTTCATGTCCCGCCGGAATACCGTGGCCCGGTCGGTCAGGTCGTTGGCGATCGTGTACCCGGCGACGTACCCCAGCGCCTCCGCTTCGGGCACCCGGTACGCGGGCTTGGCGATGACGGCGGCCAACTCCAGCTCCCAGTCCGGCTGTTCGGCCCAGGAAGGGAGCACGACGTCGTCGTAGGGCCCGGCAACGGTGGTCGGCAGCCCGATGAACACGTACGGAAGGTCCTCGGCCGCCCGGCGGTCCATGACGGCGGCGATCTCCGCGCGCGCCTCCTCGGCCGTGCGCGGGTCGTCGGGGGTGCGGTGGGCGACCTCCAGATCGATCACGTGCTGCCGGTAGTTGGCGCCGGACTGGAAGATCTGCCGCGGCTCGACGGGCGCATGCACCCGCAGGCCGTCCAGGGGGTACCGGTCGAGACCGGGGTCGTCCGCCAGCGCGTGCAGGACGGGCAGGAACTCCTCCCACCGGTCCAGCACGGCCCGTACGTCGGCAGGCGCCCCGTCCAGGGCTCTGCTCAGGTCGAGCACCCGGTCCGCGGCCACCAGGCCGGGGAAGCGGGGCCCCTCCGGAGCGGAGAACGTGCCGAGCGCGAACGGGCCGGCAGGTTGCGCGAGCGTTGCCATGAGATTTCCTCCTGCTGGGTTGCGGTCTACTCTGGCCCTCGTCGACTGATCACGGAAATAGATCCTGTGGATGCTGTGAATCCATCCGATGGATATCTCTGACCTGCCAGGTGGTGCCCGGTGAACCTGTCCCGACTCGACCTCAATCTGGTCCTCGCCCTGCGCGCGCTGCTGGAGGAACGCAACGTCACGCGGGCCGGGGAGCGGGTCGGGCTGAGCCAGCCCGCCATGAGCGCCGCGCTGGCACGGCTGCGCCGCCACTTCGACGACGAACTGCTCGCCCGCACCGGCAACGTCTACGAACTGACCCCGCTCGGCGTGGCCCTGCGCGACCGCAGTGCCACCGCGTGCGACCTGCTGGAACGGGTCTTCTCCAGCCAGGCCGACTTCGACCCGGCCGCCGAGACCCGCGAGTTCACGCTGCTCGCCTCCGACTACGGCGCGGCTGTCTTCGGGGCGGCACTCGCCCGTGCGCTGCATGAGGAGGCGCCCGGTATCCGGCTCACCTTTCAGCACCCGGCACCCTCGGTGGTGGAGAACACGGCGACCGTGCTGAGCACCGTCGACGGACTGCTGATGCCGCACGGCGTCATCGACGGCCTGCCCGCCGTCGACCTCTTCAGCGACCGCTGGCTGTGCATGGTCGCCGACGACCACCCCGACGCAGGCGACGAACTCAGCCTCGACCAGTTGGCCCGGCTGCCCTGGGCGGTCTACCAGCGCCCCTACGACGCCCCGGTCGCCCGCCAGCTCAGCATGATCGGCATCAGCCCCCGGGTGGAGGTCTCGGTGCAGACCTTCCAGCTCCTGCCCCACATGGTGGAGGGCACGCGGCGGGTGGCGATGATCCAGGAACGGCTGGCACGCAGGGCGGTGCGCTCGGCGGCGGTGCGGGTCCTGCCGTGTCCCTTCGAGGCCGTACCCGTGCAGGAGGCCATGTGGTGGCATCCGGTGCATGCGCAGGACGCGGCCCACATCTGGCTGCGGCAGAAGGCGGCGGAGGTGGGGGCGTCGCTCGCGGAGAAGTGACACCCCCTGGGTGGGCGCGGGTGGGCGCCGTCGGCAGTCAGAGCAGCGGTCACGCCACCTGTTCCGGCGAAGGCCGCGGACCGACCGCCTCTCCCCGCCGCCGGGCGGCCGTCCACAACCCGCCGGCGACCAGGGCCGCGGCCAGCCCGAGCACCCCCACCGCCCCCGCCAGACTCCCCACCGCGGCCTCTCCCGCGAGCAGCACCAGCGGGCACGCGAACTCACCGCCGAAGAAGGCCGCCATCCACAGCCCGGTGCCGCGGCCGCGGTCCGCGAAGGCGAGTCGGGACATCGCGCTGGTCAGCAGAGCGGGCAGCAGCATCCCCGTGCCGACGCAGTTGACGACCGCCCCGGCGACCAGCAGCGGCGCGTTGCCCGCCAGGAACATCAGCCCGAAGCCCACCGCGCACACCGCCAGGACCGCCGGTACCAGCGGGTCCGGCGAGCGCCCCAGGCGGGCGAAGGCGACCGCCCCGCCCACCGTCGCCGCGCTGGCGATCGCCGTGGCCAGTCCGATCACCCCGGAGTTCTTCACCCCGAGGTCGTCGAGCAGGTACGACATCTCGACCGGGACCGTGTAGAAGACCATCGCCCCGAAGAAGGTCAGGGCGCAGATCCCGCCCAACTGCCGCCAGGGGAAGGGGCGTCGGGCCCCTTCGCGCGGCGTCCGGACCGCCGCCGCGCGGGGGGCCGGGCTCGGCAGCGCCGTCGCCATCAGCGGGGCCAGCACCAGACTCACGGCATACACGAAGAACGGCACACGCCAGCCGGCCGATCCGGCCGCGCCGCCGAGCACGAAGAAGGCCGTGGCCGACGCGGACGCGCACATGGTTTGCAGGGAGAGGTACCGCACCCGCCGCTGCCCCGAGTAGTAGTCGCCGATCAGCGTGGTGCAGCACGTCATGATCGCGGCCTCGGCCACCCCGACCAGGGCGCGGCTGGCGATGATCGCGCCGAGCGAGTCCAGCCAGAGCGGGGCCGTGCCGAACACGGCGTACAGCAGGGTCGCCACGACCAGCAGCCGCTTGCGGCCCAGCCGGTCCACGATCACCCCGGCGAACGGGGCCAGCACGGCCAGCGCCAGGGCCGGCACGGTCAGCGCGAGCGGCACCAGCGCCTTGGCGCCCGGCACGGAGGCGAAGTGGTCCTGCATCTTCGGCAGCACGGGGGCGATCAGCACCGCCCCGAGGATCGGCAGGCAACTGCCCGCCATCAGCAGGGTGACCCGCAGGAGATGGGCCGGGCCGGAGACGGCCACGGGGGGCGGGGCGGCGGCGTCGACCTCGGTGGCGGACGGCGGCGGAACGGAACCGGGCATGACGACTCCAGAGGGCGGGGTACGGAGCGGGCATGCCTGTCACCGGCGCGAGTGGGCGCACGGCATGCCGGGGGCGGCCGCGCGCCGGGGGCTCGTCCGGACGTCGGCGGGCGGGTAGGGACGACTATGGGCGGTCATGTCGCGTGCCGCCATCCTCGGCGCGATCCGAATCGCGTATCCGCGTCATCCACGCCGTTGATGAGCGCGGACCCGCGCGTCCCGGGACCCCACGCTCGCGAAGCTCCACGCCCTGAGCTTCCGGTGGGAGCCCGTCGCCCCCGACGTCGAACCGCGCCTCACCCGACTGTTGCAGGCCGTCGCCGTGGGAGCGACCGTGAGGGACGGTGAGTGAACACGGGCCTGCGGATGCCGACGCGTTGGGGGAGGGGTGCGGGGCGGGCGGTGACGCCGAGGCCGTCTCGCGTCCGCCCCGCGCCCGCGCGTCGTCGCCGTCTACGCGGCGGGGGTGAGTTCGGCGCGGCCGAACAGCAGCGCGTAGCCGGCGGGGAGCTGGTGAAGGACGCGGGTGATCAGGTCGGGGCCGGCACAGGTCGCGACGGCGGACAGGACGGAACCGGTGTCCCAGCGGGTCGTGGCCTGCGAGGCGCCGGTGCGGGCGGCGAGGTCCTTGACGAAGGCCCAGCCGGTGAGCGGCTGGGAGTCGGGGATCTGGGTGGTGAGGATGCGTGCGGCTTCGAAGGGCAGGCGGGCGGCCAGTTCGGCGCGTACGTCGCCGGTCAGCTGGCGTCCCAGCCCTGCGAGGACCAGGCGGACGGCTTCCTCGGCCTTCTCGCGGGTGGGGTAGGCGCCTTCGTAGCGGACCTTCTCCAGCATCTGCTCGTACGCCGTCCCGTGGGACTGCTGGAACGGTGCGCGGCGTTCGGACATCACTGCGGTGGTTGCCTTTCTGTCACCAGGGTCGTGGTGCCGGTGTGCGGTCACCGGGGGTGGGTGGTCGGGTGGGCCGGGGGCGGCCGAAGAGCAGCAGGAGGACGGCGCCGGCGGCCCGGCCCGTGGGCGGTCTGCTCGGTCGCGTCCTCGATGCGGGTCCTGCGGCGGCCCGCAGAACCGCTCCGGGGTCAGCGGCTCGGCGCCCCGCGACGGGCGGTGCCTTCCGGCAGGTGCGCCGTCCGGTGGGGGCCTGCCTCGCCGACCGGGTCCGCACCCGGCAGGGCGGCCGTCCTGCGGGCCACGCGCTCAGCTCCCTGCCGGGGTCGGCCGCCGCCGGCCTGCCGCGGTCCTCGGGGCGCGGAGGGCGGGCGAGGGGGAGATCGGTTTCCCGCCCTCCGCCGCTGTTCAGCCCCTGTCCGTCCGGCTCAGCCGGAGATCTCCTTGCGGTCGGAGCCGACGCCGATGGCGATCTTGCGAGGCTTGGCGCGCTCGGCGATCGGAATGCGCAGGGTGAGCACTCCCGCGTCGTAGTCGGCCTCGATGTGCTCGGTGTCGAGCGTGTCGGCCAGCACCAGCTGGCGGGAGAAGACGCCCAGCGGCCGCTCCGACAGCTCCATCTGCGTGCCCTCGGCCTTCGCCGCCGGCCTGCGCTCGGCCTTGACGGTCAGCATGTTCCGCTCGACGTCGATGTCGATCGCGTCCGGGGTGACGCCGGGGATGTCGAAGGCCACCACGTACTGGTCACCCTCGCGGTAGGCGTCCATGGGCATCGGGGACGGCCGCGACCAGGTGCCGGGGACCATCAGCTGCTGCGCCAGCCGGTCGAGCTCGCGGAAGGGGTCAGTGCGCATCAACATCGGAAAACACCTCCAGGAGTTCGGGCAGTGACTGCCAATGCGCCTCACTGAAACCGTTGTAACATGTCATCCAATGGATGACAAACACGGTGTCGTCAAAAGGATGACAACCCGAGGGAGGTGCCCATGACCCCGGCCGACCAGCCGGCTTCACCCAGCGCCGACGCGAACAGCCCGGCGTCGTTCTTCGCCGCCGCGACAGCCCTGGAGGCCATCGACGACGCCCTGCGCGCCGCCCGCCACGAGGTCCCCGCCACTGCCGAGGATCACGAGGTCGGCCCGGACCGGGCACTGGCCTCCCTCCTCCTGCTGCGGCAGGTGCGCGAGCGGCTCGCCGGATGGGAGACCGGCCTGATCGAGACGGCCCGGGACGCCGGAGCCAGCTGGGCCGACCTCGCCCACCCCCTCGGCGTCGCCAGCCGCCAGGCCGCCGAACGCCGCTACCTGCGCGGCCGTCCCGGCCCGGCCGGAACCACCGGCGAACAGCGCGTCCAGGCCACCCGGGAACGCCGCGCCGCCGAACGCACCACCGCCGTCCGGGCCCGCCGCAACGCGGCCGACCTGCGCCGCATCGCCGGCCAGATCACCGCCCTCACCGACCTGCCGGACGCCGCCCGCCTCCCCCTCAGCCATCTCCACGCGGCCCTCGCCCACGACGACCCCGCCGACCTCATCCACCCCCTCCACGCCACCCGCCCCCACCTCACCGCCACCCACCCCGACCTCGCCGCACAACTCGACACGCTCATCGCCCCCTGACCCGCCCACGGGCATCGCCGGGGACACCGCCGCAGGGCGGCGGGGCTGGTCGGTGGGGCTGGTCGGTGGGGTGCGCGGACGACGCCGTGCCGGCCTTGGGCGGAGCAGGCGCGCAGCCGGCTCCGCCGCTCGCCGCCCGGCCGGAGCGCATCGCGTCGAAGGCCGTCCCGGTGCCCTCGGCCACCTGCGCGGCGCCGCCCCCACAAGCCCCCGTCCAAACCCCCGTACAAGCCCCCCTTCAAGCCCCCGGTACAAGTACCGTGCGCAGCCGTTCCGGGCCGCGGCGTCAGGCGTTCGCGCCGGCCGCCCCGCGATCCGCGAAGTGCTCTGCGTAACCCGGATGCCGCAGTCACCCGGCGCATCCGGACGGGCGGACCGCACCGTAGAGGTAGTGAGGCGAGGAGCGCCGGGGCGCACGGACGACGACTGAGGCGGTTGGCGTGGCGGACGAGACGGCCGGGACGGCGAACGTGGACGGAACCGCTGCCACGGATCCGAGGACCTGTCTGGTGACCGGTGCCAGCGGGTACATCGGCGGGCGGCTGGTGCCGGAACTGCTGGACGCCGGATACCGGGTGCGCTGCCTGGTGCGCACCCCCCGCAAGCTGCGTGACCTGCCGTGGGCCGGGCGGGTCGAGGTCGTCCGGGGCGACGTCGCCGACGCGGGCTCGGTGGCGGCGGCGATGGAGGGCGTCGATGTCGCCTACTACCTGGTGCACGCGCTCGGCGCCGGCGGCGACTTCGAGCGCACCGACCGGCAGGCGGCCCGGGTCTTCGGCGAGCAGGCCCGCAGGGCCGGCGTCGGCCGCCTGATCTACCTGGGCGGGCTGACCCCGGCCGGCGTGCCCGAGCGGGAACTGTCGCCGCACCTGCGCTCCCGTGCCGAAGTGGGGCGTATCCTCCTCGGCTCGGGTGTGCCGACGGCCGTCCTGCGGGCCGCTGTCATCATCGGCTCCGGCTCGGTCAGCTTCGAGATGCTGCGCTACCTGACCGAGCGGCTGCCGGTGATGGTCACGCCGCGCTGGGTGCACACCCGCATCCAGCCGATCGCCGTACGGGACGTGCTGCGCATCCTGGTGGGGTGCGCCGACCTGCCGCCCGACGTCAGCCGCGCCTTCGACATCGGCGGCCCCGAGGTGCTCACCTACCTGGAGATGATGCGGCGGTACGCCGCCGTCGCCGGGCTGCCCCGGCGGCTCATCGTGCCCGTGCCGGTGCTCACGCCCGGCCTGTCCAGTCACTGGGTCGGCCTGGTGACCCCCGTGCCCGCCGCCGTCGCCCGCCCGCTGACGGAGTCGCTGCGCCACGAGGTGGTGTGCCGGGAGCGGGACATCGAGCGGTACGTGCCCAGTCCGCCGGGCCACCCGGTCGGATTCGACCGCGCCGTCTCCCTCGCGCTCCAGCGCGTGCGGGACGCCCAGGTCGTCACCCGCTGGTCCTCCGCCTCCGTGCCGGGTGCTCCCAGCGACCCGCTGCCCACCGACCCGGAGTGGGCCGGCGGCAGCCTCTACACCGACGTACGCGAACGCCACGCCGAGGTGGCTCCCGACGCACTGTGGGAGGTGGTCGAGGGCATCGGCGGTGAGAACGGCTGGTACTCCTTCCCGCTGGCCTGGGCGGTACGCGGCTGGCTCGACCGCCTCGTCGGCGGGGTGGGCCTGCGCCGGGGACGACGGGACGCCCGGCGGCTGCGGGTCGGTGACTCACTGGACTTCTGGCGGGTGGAGGAGATCGAGCGCGGGCGGCTGCTGCGGCTGCGCGCCGAGATGCGGCTGCCGGGCCTGGCCTGGCTGGAGATGAGCGTCGAGGAGGAGGGGGCCGGCGGCGCGCGTTACCGGCAGCGGGCCCTGTTCCACCCGCGCGGGCTGTTCGGCCAGCTCTACTGGTGGAGCGTGTCGCCCCTTCACGCGATCGTCTTCGGCGGCATGGCCCGCAACATCGTCCGCGCCGCCGAACGCACGCGGCAGCGGGACACCGCGGGCGGACCCGGCAGCCCCTCCGGGCCCGTCCCGGCCGCGGACGACAGTGCCGTCCGGGCCGACCGCCGTCCTCCCCCGGCGGGCAGCTGAGACCGACTGCCTGAACGGCCCGGGGGCCAGGGCGGCGGCTGGTCACGGTGGGCTGCTGGGGCGTTCGCCGGGTTTCCCGTCGTTCCTGGTGCGCGCGGCGTCGGGGGGCAGGGTGTGGTGGCCGACCGCGGTGACCTTGGCCACCATGCCGGCGAGCTGGGCGCAGGCTCGCGCGATCTCTTTCTGGGTCGCGTTGCGCTCGCTGACGGCCGCCGCGACGAGCAGCGCGGTGAGCGAGGAGGAACCGTTGAACGCCTGCAGGGTGATCATCTGGGTCAGCAGGTCGTGACCGGCGAACGGGCCGGCGCCCCGGATGGCGGAGAGGACCGCGAAGGTCGACACGGCCAGCGCGCAGGGCGCCGCCCCGGCCAGCTGGAAGCGGAAGGCCGCCCAGATCAGCAAGGGGAAGCCGAGGAACAGGAGGGGTGTCCTGCTGGTCTCCAGGAGACCCACGCCGTAGGTGGCCACGACGAGCAGCAGCGCCTCCGCCCAGCGGGCCGCCGGAGCGTTCTTCGGCCATCGTGCCGAGCGCAGCATGAGCAGGACCGGCGTCACCACCAGGACGCCCATCGCGTCGCCGGTCCACCAGACCCACCAGGTGGGCCAGAAGCGGCCGACGGTCAGCGCACCCGAGAGAGCCAGGGTCGCGGTGCCCGTCGTCGCGCTGATCAGCGTCCCGGCGAACGCGCCGAGGAAGATCAGCGCGAGCACGTCGCGCCGACGGTCCAGTTCCGAACGGAATCCCGTACGGCGGAGCAGCAGGTACGAGCAGACGGGCGCGGCTGTGTTTCCCGTCGCGATCACGAGTACGGCCCAGCCCGACGGCCCGAGGGAGACGTTGGTCAGGAGCGCGCCGAGCGCGATCCCGGGCCAGACCCGTGGGCCGCGCAGCAGCAGGCCCGCAACCGCGACACCGGTGGGCGGCCACAGAGGAGTGACCTGGCGGCGCACCAGTGGCTGCAGGAGCCCCAGTCTGGCCGAGCCGTAGTAGAGCGCGGCGACGACACAGACGTCCAGGACAGCCACACCACCGCGCCGGAGCCGGGCACGCCGCGCGACAGTCATCGGGCGACCTCCGCATCGACATCGCCCCTCGGTCCATCATCCGCCGGATCCCCCGAATCCTCCACGGCACCGATGAGCTGGGCGTTCGGCCGAGCCGCCGGGGTCATCCGGCGGGCGGGACGCGCAGGGCGAGCACGGCCATGTCGTCGTGACCGTCGCTCGGGTGGTGGTCGGCCAGTGCCTGGACGAACTCCGGCAGGGGCAGATCGGCGTACGCGGTGGCGAGGCCGGTGAGGTCGTCGAGGCTCGCGTCGATGGACCGGTCCGGGCGCTCGATCAGCCCGTCCGTGAAGAAGACCAGGGTGGCGCCCGGGGGCACGAACCGGGAGTGGTCGGGGCGTGGTTGTTCGCAGTCGACCCCGAGCGGCAGCCCGGGCTCGACGAACAGGTACTCCGCTCCGTGCCCGGGGGTGATGAGCAGCGGCGGGACGTGCCCCGCGCTGCTCCATCTCAGCCGCCAGCCCGGCCCGTCCGGTTCGATGCGGGCCAGGGTCGTGGTGGTGACGGGATTGTCGGTGATGGCGTGCAGGGTGCGATCGAGCTGGGCGAGAACCGCGCCGGGCGGGCCGCCGCCTTCGAACAGCAACGCGCGCAGCATGTTGCGGACGGAGGCCATGGCGGCCGCGGCCCTGATGTCGTGCCCCACCACGTCGCCGATGACGACCGCCACGACGTTGCCGGGCAGCGGGACGGCGTCGTACCAGTCCCCGCCGAGCCGACTGGGCTCGGCGGCGGGCCGGTAGACGGCTGCGGCCGTGAAGGGCCGCAGGTCGGGCAGCTTGGGCAGCAGCAGGCGCTGGAACTGCTCGGCTCCGGCGCGCACCCGCTCGAACAGGCGGACGTTCTCGATCGCGATGCCGGCCGCGCCTGCGAGGGCGACGAGCACGCCCTCGTCGTGGGCGTCGAAGGGCTTTCCGTCGCGCCGCTCGGTGAGGTAGAGGTCGCCGTAGACCTCGCCGCGCACGCTGATGGCGACGCCGAGCAGGGTGTGCATGCGCGGGTGACCGGGCGGGAATCCGACGGACGCCGGATGAGTCTGGATGTGAGCCACCCGCAGCGGCTCGGGGTGGTGGATCAGGTGCCCGAGGACCCCCAGGCCGCGAGGGAAGCCGGTCTCGGCCAGAGCGGCGCGTTGGTGTTCGGACAGACCGGCGGTGATGAACTGCGCCAGGCGGTCTCCTGACTCGTCGAGCACTCCCAGCGCCCCGTAACGGGCGCCCACCAGCTCCATGGCGGTGGTCACGATACGGTGCAGCACCGCCGGGAGCTCGACCTCCCGGCTGATGGCCACCACCGCTTCCAGCAGGCTCTGCAGCCGGTCCATGGCGGTCAGCAGGGAGCGCAGCTGCTCGTCGATCCGGCCCAGCTCGGCGCGCAGGCGCAGGTGCAGGTCGGAGAGGTGGGGCTCCCCCGCGTGCTCTCCTCCTCCGATTCCCGTCATCACGACGGTCCGGCGGCGCGAGGCCGGGTCGCGGGCCCCTTCGGCCGACGACCGTCACCGCGCGTCGACGTCGTCGGGTCCGCCCACACGATCGAGCGGTGCATTCCGGCCTCCTGGCGCGTGCCTGCTCCACCACCGTGGCCGCAGCGAGAACGAATAAACAGGATAAAGGGTATTTATCGGATCCTAAAACGTTCCGTCCTCACCGCATGCGCGACGTCACCGGGGACAGCTTCCGGCACACCGCCGACTCCGCAGTGGTGAGCACCACCACGCCCTGTGCGACCGGTCGAGCACGGGCTTCCCGCAGGGCCGGGTCAGCCCTGCTCCTCCTGCGTGAGGGCGTCCCGGAGCTGGGCTCTGGCCGTGATGCCGAGCTTGGGGAAGATCTTGTGCAGGTGGTAGCCGACCGTTCGGGGGGAGAGGTACAGGCGGGCCGCGATGTCGCGGTTGGTCAGGCCCTGGGCGGCCAGTTCGGCGATCTGGCGTTCCTGCGGCGTGAGTTCGCCCGCGGGGGCGGCGGGGGCCGTCGCCGCGCCCGCCGCCCGTAGCTCCGCCGCCGCGCGCTCGGTCCAGGGGCGGGCGTCCAGGCGCTCGAAGCACTCCAGGGCTGCGCTCAGGTGCGGGCGGGCCTCCGCGCTGCGCCGGCGCCGGCGCAGCCACTCGCCGAAGTCGAGATGGGCGAGGGCCTTCTCGAAGGGCCAGCAGTCGGTGGCCGAGTCGGCGAGGGCGGCGTGGAAGTGCCGCTCGGCGTCGTCGGTGTCCGTCAGCAGGGCGGTGGCCCGGTGGAGCACGGCCGCCAGGCGGGGGGAGGGGTCGGGCCGCAGGTCCCGCTCGACGGCGTCGACCACCGTGCGCGCGTCGTCCGCCCGCCCGGCCCGGACCGCCGCGGCCGCCAGGTCGCCCAGGTAGTAGAGCGAGGCGTGGTAGTGGACGGGGGCCGGGCCGAAGTCCCGGGTGAAGGTCGCGCGCAACTGCTCGTACGCGTCCACGTGGTCGCCGGCGACGAACGCGGCCATGCCCATGGCATGCCGGTGGCGGACCTGGAGACTCAGCGACTTGCGCGGGTCCATGCCGCGTACGGCCCGCATCGCCTGCGTCCGGGCGGCCGCGGGGTCGCCCTGGAGCGCGCACAGGGTGGCCCGCAGGATGCCGGCGCCCACGGTCACGTTGTCCGCTCCCGCCTCCGTCGCCATCCAGAACGCCTCGTCCGCCGCTTTCCCGGCGGCCGTCCACGAGCCGTTCTCGAACAGGGCGAGGGCGAGCGCCTGGGTCACGGTCGCGTTCGTGCCCGCGCTGCCGGACCGCCGCAGGAGGTCCATGGTCCGCCCGAGGACACGCACGGCCTGCTCGGTCTCGTCCAGGATCCACGCCGTGCCGCCCAGCGCCGTGAGGTTGCCGAGGGACTCGTCCTGCGCCAGGGTGGCCATCCCCTCCGCCAAGTGCCGTGACAGAAGCGGCCGTTCGTGAACGGGATCAGCGACCGCCCGCACCCAGGCACGGGCGGCGGGCTCCCCGTCGCTGTCGATCAGGCCGCCGATCCGGTCGAGTTCGGCGCGGTAGTGCGGTGTGCCGGAGTTGTAGACGGACGTCGCGGCGGTGCTCAGGGCGCCGAGGGCGAGGCCGGGAGCCGAGGCGGCGGTGGCTTCGGCGACGCCCAACAGGAGTGTCAGCGCGTCCTCGTGACGGAGCGTCACGCCGAGCGCCCAGCCGCCCAGCAGCGAGGCCTCGGCGCGCAGCCGGGGATCCTCGGTCAGCTGGCCGACCCGGCCGCTCAGCTCGCTCACCCACTGCGGATGACCGGCGAACATCGCCGCCTGCGCGGCCGTCAGCAGGCGCCGGGCTCGCAGCTCCGGCGCCGGGGTCAGCTCGGCGGCGCGTTCCAGCGCGGTCGCGGCCGCCGCGTAGCCGCCCCGGCCCCGGGCCCGTTCGGCGCTCTCCGCCAGGGCGTCGGCCACCTCCGCGTCCTGGCCGGTCGCGGCGGCGGCCAGATGCCAGGCCCGGCGGTCCGGCTCCTCGGCCAGCGCGGCGGCCAGGGCGAGATGGGCCTGCCGACGCTCGTGGAAGGAGGCCGCGTGGTAGACGGCCGAGCGCACCAGCGGGTGCCGCAGCTGCACCGCGCCGTCCGCCACCCGCACCAGGCCGGCGCGTTCGGCGGGGTCCAGCGCCGATACGACGTCCAGCTCGGGGGCGGCCCGTATGAGATCGGTCAGCCGGGCCGGGCCGGCCGCGGCCACCAGGAGCAGCGCCGCCCTGGTGGGCGCCGGCAGGCCTGGCAGGTCGGCGGCGAACAGGTTCTCCAGGCGTGCGGTGAGCGGCAGTGTGGCGCCCCCCGCCCCGCCGACCCCCATGTCGCCGGTCCGGCCCCGGGCCAGGGCGCGGGGCAGCTCGATCAGGGCCAGCGGATTGCCGGCCGCCTGCTGGAGGATCTCGGCCCGTGCCTTGCCGCGCGGCGGATCCGGCTGCGCGTCCAGCAGCTGCCCGGCCGCGGTGCGGCTCAGCGGACCCACGGTGACCTGCGGGAAGACCCGGTCGAAGCGGGCTGGTACGCCGTCCTCGCGGGCGGCCAGCAGCAGCACCACCGGCCGGCCCTCGACACGCCGGGCGAGGAAGGCCAGCACGTCCACCGAGCCGAGGTCCAGCCACTGGGCGTCGTCCACCAGCAGGAGCAGCGGCCGGCGCGCGGCGGCCTCGGTGATGAGCCCGAGCACGCTGACGCACAGGGACAGCTGATCGAGTTTCAGCTCGTACTGCGCCGCCTCCGGTCCGAAGGCGCGGTCCAGGGCCTCCCGTTGCCCTGCGGGCAGGCCCTCGCCGGGCAGCAGCGGATGCAGCAACTGGTGCACACCCGACAGCCCCAGCCCCGCCTCGCCCTCGCTGCCGCGCACCCGCAGGATCCCGAGCCCCCGGGCCCGGCCCCGCTCGGCCGCCCAGTCGACGAGGGTGCTCTTGCCCGCCCCCGGCTCCCCGCTCAGCACCAGCACCTGCGGGCCGCCGCCGTCCACCGCCCCGAGCAGCCGGTCCAGGCGCCCCAGCTCGGCGGCCCGTCCCAGGATGCCCGGATCGAAGGGGTGGTCGGTGGTGCCGGCGCGCATGAACCGTCCTTGTCGTCGAGCCGCTGATACGACAATCCTGCCAGTGGTCTACGGCAGGACGAGAACCGCAGCCGGGGCGAGAGGGGGCCGCGGTCGGGCCGGTGGGGCAGGGCCCCGGGTGGGGCGAGAGGGGGGCCGTGGGTGTGCCGGGGGCAGAACCCCAGATGGGGCCGAGAGGGAGGCCATGGGTGTGCCGAGGGGGCAGGGCCCCGGGTGGAGCGAGAGGGGGCCATGGGTGTGCCGAGGGGGCAGAACCCCAGATGGGGCCGAGAGGGGGGCCATGGGTGTGCCGAGGGGGCAGGGCCGTGGGTGTGCCGGGGGGCTGGGAGCCGTGGCCGAGCCCACCGGGCAGAACCGCGGGCCGGCCACGTGCGAGCCGACGGGACCGGTGCCGTCGGCGAACTGTCAGAAGCGGCGCCGGAGGCGGAGCCACCGGGCCGGAGTCCGCGGGGGCCGGCGTGACAGGACCGGAGGCGAACGGGCCGGGCCATAAGCGGCGGTGACTGGTCATGTGACAGAAGCGGGCCTCCCCGGTCTCCGCGATGATGGCCCTGGCCAGGCAAAAAGCGCACCGCCCGGGGAGTACGTGCATGACGGTCCACCCATCCCAGCAGTCCACGACCGGCGACGGCGTCGGAGTTCTGGGCCGGGACGGCGAGATCGGGCGGATTCTGCGGTGCGTGGCGCGGGAGCCCGGCGCCGCCCAGACCCTGCTGCTCCTCGGTGAGGAGGGGACCGGGCGTACCACGCTGCTCCGGCACGTCCGGGAGCGGGCCGCCGTCGACGGCGTGCTGGTACTGGCCGCCCAGGGCTGGGCCGAGGACCCGCGGCATGCGCACGCCTGTCTGCGCCAACTGCTGACGCCGCCGGTGCGGGACGAGCTGGCCGCCCTGCCCGCCGCGCAGCAACGGGCGCTGACGGCCGTACCGGGAGCGGACGACCCGGCGGACGAGGCCGAGCTGCACACGGCAGTGACGGCGCTGCTGGACCGGCTCGCCGCGTCCCGGCCGGTGCTGGTGTGCGTGGACGACGCCGACCTGTGCGGCCGGGCCTTCCCGGAGGCGCTGTTCGCCGCGGTCCGCCAGCTGACCGGCCGCGCCCTGACCGTGCTGCTCGCCGCACGCCACGAGACCGCCCTGCCCACTCCGCCGCCGGGCACCGAACCCCTGCGGCTGGGCCCGCTGAGCGCCACCTCGGCCGCCGCCCTCCTCGACCGTCAGCCGGCCGCGCCCACCGGCCGGCACCGGCTGGAGATCCTCGCCGAGGCCGAGGGCAACCCGCTGGCCCTCGTGGAACTGGGCCGCGGTGCGCCGGGCCCCGCCGAAGCGGTACGGCACGCGCACGTCTTCGGCGTACGGGTCGACGCCCTTCCCGCCGCCACCCGCCGGGCCCTGCTGTACGCGGCGGCCGCCGGACCCGGGGAGACCGTCGCCACCGTGATGGCCGCCCTCGGCACCGACGAGCTGGCGGTGTGGGCGCCCGCGGAGGCGGCCGGGCTGATCGCGCTGGCCGAGGACCGCTTCGACTTCCGGCATCCGCTGGCCCGCTCGGCCGCCTACCTCAGGCGCCCGGCCGGCGAGCGGCAGCAGGCGCACCGGGAGCTCGCCAGGGTCGCCGTGCTGCCCGAGGTCCGGGCCCGGCACCTGGCCGCCGCCACCGTGGGCGCCGACGCGTCGGTCGCCGCCGCCCTGGAGGCCTCCGCCTGGCGGCGCGGGGACGCGGTGGAGGCCGCACGCGCCCTGGAGCAGGCGGCCCGGCTCAGCCCGCAGCCGCCGGAGCGCGCCCGCCGGCTGGCCGAGGCCCTGGCGGCGGCCCATGCTGCGGGCGACCCGGGCTGGGTCCGTGAGCTGCACGAACGGCTCGTCCAGGAAGGCGGCGAACCCGAGTTCGTCTGTGCCGCGGCCGGTGCCCTGGCCTCCGTCCTGTCCCACGAGTCCGCCCAGCGCCAGGCCTTCGAGCTGCTCGTCGACGCCGCTGAGCACTTTCCCGTCGTCGACCGGACCCTCGCGCTCGCCCTGGCCGGCCTGGCGACGGGCATCGCCGTCCAGTCCGGGCTGCCGGAGCACACGGCGGCCCTGCCCACGCTGCTCGACCGGGCCCGGCACGCCGACGCTTCCGGGCGGTGGCGGCCCGCCACGGCCGGACCACTGGCCCGGCTGGACACCCCGCACCCCCGGACCCTGGCCGCACTGGTCACCGCGGTCACCCGGCCGCGGTCCGCCCCGTCCACCGGCGCCCCGCCAGGCCCCGGCCCGACGCCCGGCGCCCCCGACGCGTCGGCCGCCCGCGCCGTCCTCGCCGCGGTCGCCCACCAGGCGGACGAGGCGGACGTGGACCTGGGGCAGACCCGTACCGCCGACGAGCGGCTGCGCGGCGCCCGCGCCTTCGGGCTGCGCGGCTGGTCGGTGCCGCCGCTGGTGGACACGCTGCTGGCCTCCGGGCGGTTCGCCGAGGCCGGGAGCGTGATCGAGGACGCCCTCACGGAGGCCACGGTGCTGCGCCTGCCACGGCTGCGGGCCGATCTGGAGACGCAGGCCCTGACCGTACGGGCGCTGCGCGGCACCCTGCCGTCCGAGCCCTGGTTCACCCCCTCCGTATGGCGGGCCGTCTCCCTGGACGAGAACCGGGCCACCCACGCCCGGCTGCTGCGCGCCCGCGGCCTCGCCTCCCTCACGCGCGGGGACATGGAGGACGCCTGGCGGCAGCTGCGCGACTTGTTCACCGCCGACGGCGCGCCCCTGCACCCCTGCCTGTCCGCGCGGGCCGTCGCCGAACTCGCCGTCACCGCCCAGCGCACCGGCCGGTCGGCCGAGGCGCTGCCGATCCTGGAACGGGTCCTGGCGGAGCAGGGCGACCGCCCCAGCACCCGGATGACGCTGCTGCTGCACCACGCCACCGCCCTGGTCGGCCCGGACCGCGAGGCCGAGCAGCACTTCCAGCTCGCGCTCGTCAACCACGGAGCGAACCGCTGGCCGTGGGAGTGCGCCCACGTCCGCCTCAACTACGCCATCTGGCTGCGCCGCTGCCGCCGTACCCTGGAGGCGCGCCAGCAGCTGACCACGGTCCTGGAGACCGCCGAACGCCTCGGCGCCGGCGCCCTCGCGGCCGCCGCCGGCACCGAACTGCGCGCCAGCGGCGCGGCCCCCGCCCCGGCGGACGCGGGTCTGCTGGAGCAACTGACCGCGCAGCAGCAGCAGATCGTCCAGCTGGTCGCGCGCGGCCTGTCCAACCGTGAGATCGGTGAACGGCTCTTCCTCTCGCCGCGCACCGTCGGCTCGCACCTGTACAACGTGTATCCCAAGCTCGGCATCAGCAGCCGCCATCAGCTCCGAGACCTGGTGCAGGGCCGGTGACGGCGTCCGAGGGACGGTCGGAGGGACGCCCATGACTCCCGGAGCACCGGGTCCGGGTGCCGTCGTCCTCGATCCGGTGGTGCAGCGCCTGGTCAGCGCCGCCGCCGTGCCGCCCGCCCTCGACGACCTCGGCCCGGACGCGGCACGGCAGGCGCTGCGGGAGACCCAGGCCGACCGGTTCGAGGACTTCGACGTGGACGCGGTCTTCCAGGTGGCACCGGTCGGCCCCGCGCGGCTGCTCGGCTTCTGGACCGTACGCCCGGCCGGTGCGACGGGGCCGCTCCCGGCCCTGCTGTACCTGCACGGCGGCCGGTGGGCGCTCGGCGACGCGCAGACCCACGCCCGGCTCATCAGCGAACTCGTCACCGGCGCCGGCGTGTGCGCCGTCGTCCCCGAGTACAGCCGCGCACCCGAGGCCCGCTACCCGGTGGCGCTGGAGGAGTGCTACGCCCTGCTGGACTGGGTGGTCTCCCGGGCCGACGCGCTCGCGCTGGACCCCGGCAGGCTGGCGGTAGGCGGCGACTGCGCCGGTGCCACGCTGGCGGCCGCGGTGACCATGCTGGCCAAAGCGCGGCACGGACCGCGGATCCGCGCACAGCTCCTCTACTACCCGCTCACCGACGCCCGCTGCGACAGCCCCTCGCAACACCAGTTCGCCACCGGCTACCTGCTCACCCGCCGGGCGCTGCGCGCCTACTGGGAGCGGTACGTCGCCGACCCGGCCCGCCGCGGCGAGCCCACCGCGGCACCGTTGCGGGCGCGCCCGGCGGAGCTGGCGGGACTGCCGCCGGCCCTGGTCGTCACCGCCGAGGCCGACGTGGCCCGCGACGAGGGCGAGCAGTACGCGCGGCGGCTGTCCGAGGCCGGCGTCGAGGTGCTGTCCGCGCGGTTCCTCGGGACCATCCACGACTTCGTGGCGCTGCACGCCCTCGCCGACAGCGCGCCCACCCGGGCCGCGCTGCTGACGGGCTGCGCCTTCCTGCGCGCCCGACTGGTGTGACGGGCACGGGAACAGCACCGAGGACCAGTCGGCCGACTGATGCGTGGGCACCCGTCGCCCGGTGAGACTGCGAGCATGCCAACCGCGATCGGCTCCTACGAGGAGATGAGCCGGCGTCCGGCCGGCGCGGCGAGCGAGCGGACCAGGGTGCTGACCACGTGCTCGGTTCCGCCCGACGAGAGCCTGGAGTACTGGCACGACGCCGTTCTCGACACCCTGGTGGGGATGGACATCGCCACCGAGGGCCGTACCTACGACGCCACCCTGCGCACCGACCGCCTCGGAGACCTGCGGATCACCACGGTGGAGGCCGACCCCGGCCGCGTCCACCGGTCGCCGCGGTTCATCGCCCGCGGCGACGGACGGGAGATCTTCGTGACCGTCCAGAGCACCGGCCGCGCCCGGGCCGAACAGGACGGCCGCGCCACCGAGTTTCTCCCCGGCGACATCGGTTTCTTCGAGACCCGGCGCCCCTTCCGCACCATCTTCCCGGACCGCTTCCAGCTGAAGATCTTCGCCATACCGCGCCCGCTGCTGGGGCTCTCGGAGGCCGACGTACGGCAGCTCACCGGCCGCGCGGTCCACCCGGGCGGCGGGCTCCCCGCGCTGCTCGGGCCGCTGCTGGAACGGCTGGCGGACACCTCCGCGTCGTACACCACACCGACGGCCGAGCGGCTGGCCGAGAGCGTCGTCGACCTGGTGGCGGCCACGGCGGCGGACCAGCTGGGCGCGGACCCGGCCGACCTGCCGGGCGCCGACGACGTGCTGCTGCTGCGCGTCAGGACGTACATCCGCTGGCACCTGTCCGACCCCGGGCTGACCCCGTCCGTCATCGCCCGCGCGCACGGCATCTCGGTGCGCTATCTGCACCGGCTGTTCGAAGCCGAGGACACCACCGTCTGCCAGTGGATCCGCGACCTGCGCCTCGGCGAGTGCCGCCGGGAGCTCACCGCGCGGCCGACGGGCTCGGTCAGCCTGGGCCAGGTCGCCCGGCGCTGGGGGTTCACCAGCGCGGCCGGATTCGGCAAGGCCTTCCGCAGCTCCTACGGGCTGTCCCCGACGGACTGGCTGGACCGGGTCAGGGCGGACGGCCCGCCATGCTGACCGCGGTGTCCTGCGCCACCCGGGACCTGGCACCCGGCGACCGCCTCGCCGCCTGGCAGCGCGCCCTCTCGCGGACCTTCGTGGACGTCGAGGTCACCGTGGAGCACGACCGCTCCTGGACCGGCGAACTGGCCGCCGAACGGCTCGGCGCCCTCCAGATCGCCACCGAGGACTTCGGCCCCGGCACGATCCTGCGCGGCGCCCGCACGGCCGCCGCCGATCCCCGCGGCCACATCCTGGTCCGCCGCCAGCTGACCGGCACCGCCCTGCTCCTCCAGGACGGCCGCACCGCCGAACTCCACCCCGGCCGACTGGCCTTCCACGACGCCCGGCGGCCGTTCCGGATCGTGCTGCCCGAGCGGCAGCGGGCCCGGGTCTTCATGGTGCCCCGCGCCCTGCTGCGCCTGGAGGAACGGCAGCTGCGCGCCCTCACCGCCACCGTGGTGGACGGCGCCGACGGGGGAGCGGCCGGCCTGCTGCTGCCCCTGCTCGACGGGCTCACCGAGGAGGTGTCCCGGCCCGAGCCGAGCCGACGTGAACAGCTCGCCCGGACCGTCGTGGACATCCTCGCCACGCTGGCCCTGGAACGGACCGGCGGGCAGCCCGAGTCGGCCCTGTGGGAACGGATCACCGCGTCCGTCCGGGCCCGGCTCGGCGAGCCCGGACTCGCCCCGCGGGACATCGCCGACCAGCACGCCATCTCGCTGCGCTACCTGCACCGGCTCTTCCAGCGCCAGGGCACCACCGTGGGCGCCTGGATCCGCGCCCGCCGGCTGGAGGCGGCCCACGAGGAGCTGGCGGCGCCCGGCGCCGCCCACCGGTCGATCGCCGCGGTGGCCGCCCGCTGGGGGTTCACCAGCCCTTCCCACTTCAGCCGGGCCTTCCGCGAGGCGTACGGCATGTCCCCGGCACAGTGGCGGCGGGCGGCGGGCGAGTCCGGCCGGTGCGGCTGACACCCTCGCCTGCCTGCCTGCCTGCCTGCCTGCCTGCCTGCACGCGCGCGTGCCTGCCCGCTTGTTCGCTGCCGGGCGGCACCCGTGGCACGCAGGGAACGATCGCCCCCGCTTCCCCCGCCTACCGTCCGGATCACCGGGCTTGTGCGGAAAGAGGCGAGCGACGAGGGGTGAGCGAAGAGGAGGGGCGGGCGGACAACAGGGGCGGGCGAGGAGGGGCGAGCGGAACAGGGCACGAACTCCGGCTCCGCGGTCGAGGACCTGACGGTCACCCGGCGCAGGGCGGAGGCGGCACGCGCGTGCTGTTCCGGCGCCCGGGGGTCGCGTGGCCGCACCACGGCGGACCGCCACCGCCACCGCCGTCGCCGCGGCCTCGGGGCCCCACCACGGCCTGCGTCCGTACATGGGCGGTCGGCGCTCGCCCGCACTGGGCGGTCGGCGCTCGCCCGCGCGTGGACGCCGGTGTTTTCGTGGTCGCGCCACGCGGCCGCGACCACGGCCTCTACCCTTTCCGCTTGGCGGCCGGATCGAACCGATGAACAGAGTGACGATGGAGCGCACATGACCGATGAGGCGATGGGTGACGAGGTCTACCAGCCGGACGGTTCCGAGGTGCAGGACGACGCGGGCCTGCTGGACGCCTCGGACACCCTGGACTACCGGGCCGGTGAGGAGGCTCTGGACGAGGGCTACTCGCCGCCGGAGCGGCCCTGGGCGGTGGAGCACACCGGCGTGACCGCGGCGGAGGGACGGCGCGGGGAGACCCTGGACGAGCGTCTCGCCGAGGAGGTGCCGGACCTCGGCGTCCCCGAGGGCGACGGCCTCGGCGACGTCTGGGACACGGACGGCGAACTCCTGGACGACGAGGTCGGCGACGGCCGCGCCGGACGGCTCCTCGCCCTGGACGAGGGCGCGCACGAGGTCACCGACTCCGACCTGTTCGCCTCCGACCGCGGCCTGGACGGCGCCGGGGCGTCGGCGGAGGAGGCCGCGATGCACGTGATCCCCGAGTCCGGCGACTTCTGACGAACCGGACCCCGGCGGCTTCCGGACGGCTTCCGGACCGGCCCGGCGACCTGCCTCGTGGCGCACCGCGATGTGCCGGGGCACGCCGGGGCCGGACCAAGGTTCGTCTCAGGTGATGTGGCGCAACAGCGCGGCGACGGCCGCCGAGGGCTCGCCCGGCGGCCGTACCACCATCACCTTCCAGGTCGGTGCGTGCCGGGCGATCCGGTAGGTCGTCAGGTCCGGGAAACGGCCGGCGATGGTCGGCGGCATGATGCAGACCCCGAGGTCGCCCCGGACCAGTTCGGACGCGGCCACGATGTCGTTGACCTCGAAGGCCGTGGCGCGTTCGACGCCGGCCGCCCGGAACGAGCGGTCGGCCGCGTCCCGGATGGCCCAGCCGGGGGTGAACTCCACCTGCGGCAGTTCGGCGATGTCCGCCAGGTCGACGGTGCCTTCGGGGCCGCTCGTGGTGAGACTCCGGCGGGGCGAGGCCACCAGGACCATCTCCTCCCGGGACAGCAGCCTGGTCACCAGCCCGCGCTGCTGCTGCCGGTCCAGCGCCACCACCGCCAGGTCCACCGTGCCCTCGCGCAGCGCCTGCCGCAGGTCGGTGACCGCCGCCTGCCGCAACTGCACGACCACGCACGGGTGTTCCGCCCGCAGCGCGGCCAGCGCGAGGTGCAGGTCGGCCCAGACCCCCTGCATCGTGCCGACCGTCACCCGGCCGCGCAGCTCCCCCTTCGCCGCGTCGACCGCCTCGCGGGCCAGCGCGGCGGCGCGCAGGGCCTGCCGGGCCGCCGGGACGAACGCCTCACCGGCGGGGGTGAGCCGGACCCGGTGCGTGGTCCGGGTGAACAGCGCCGTGCCCAGCTCGCGTTCGAGGGCGCGGACCGTGCCGGAGACGGCGGACTGGACCACGTGCAGCCGCCGCGCCGCCGCCGTGAACCCGCCCGCGTCCGCCACGGCGACGACGACTTCCATCTGCCGCAGGTCCATCATCCGCTCCCGGTGACGCAGCGCCCGCCTCGGCCGGGCGGCGATCTCCGCTGCATCCTAGGCAGGCGCCGTCCGCCCTCAGGAGCGGACCAGGGGAGTGTCGACGAGATGCTCCGCGAGGAACCAGGCCTGCAGCTCCCCGGTGCGGATCACCTGGGAGACCAGCAGGTCGTTGGTGCCGTCGTCGCCGAGCTCGGCGGTGCGGGCGGCCGCGTCATGGGCGTCCACCAGGATGGTCTCGTGGGCCGCGAGGAGCCGCGAGAGCATCGCCGGGACCTCCTCGACACCGTCCGGCGGGCGCGGGATCGAGGTGATCTCGGCGACGTGCCGGGGGTCGCCCACCGCGACGCCGCCCAGGGTCTGGACCCGCTCGGCGATCGTGTCGACGAGGGTCAGCTGGTCGTCCGCGTGCTTGTCCAGCAGCAGGTGCAGCTGGTAGAAGGTCGCGCCGCGCAGCAGCCAGTGGTGCTTCTTGTAGAGGCCGTACAGGATCTGGGTGTCCGCCAGGACCCGGTTCAGGCGCTGGCACGAGTACATGCGGGCGTCGTGCGAGAGGCCCAGCGGGAACTGCTTGACGGTCCCGAACTCCTGGATGACCTCGCCCTTCTGGTGCAGCCACGGCTGGCTGTGCCCCAGGGCGTTCCCCGAGGTCTTGCCGGGCTCGGAGCTGGTGGTCATGGTGCGCCTCCTGGTGGATGAGATGTGCGGTGCTGACGCTAGGCGCATGGGCGGGGCGGGCGTTGTCCCCCAGCGCCCGTGGTGGTGCCCCGGAGCGCACCCGGTGCGCTCCGGGACCGGCCGCCGTGCACGCACGGACAGGGGCCGCCCGCCGTACCGCCCTACCGTCGGTGGCCGGCAGCCGTACGAAACGAGGGACGTGTGAACCAGCGGGCGGACGTGGTCGTCGTCGGCCTCGGGCCGGGCGGGGAGCACCTGGCGGGCGCCTCGCCGACGCGGGGCGCGACGGGCGCCCGCACCCCGGCCTTCGCGCCGCGCGATGGAAGCCGCCCGCGTCGCCCGCGCCGCCCTACGCCGAGCGCTTCGCGCCGGTCCGGCGCTCGGTCAGCCAGTACAGCAGCCCCAGCACCGGCAGGGCGGCCCCGAAGAGGCTGACCGCGCTCCAGCCGCCGGCCCGGAAGGCGATCGAGCCGAGCTGCGAGCCGAGGGCGCCGCCGATGAAGAAGATCGCGATGAAGGCGCTGTTGAGGCGGGCCCGGGCGAGGGGGTCGAGTTGGTAGACGGTGTGCTGGCCGAGGATCAGAGTGGTCTGCACGGCCATGTCGAGGGCGACGGCCGCGAGCCCGATCAGGATGACGCTGTGCCGGCCGAAGCCGGCCGTCGCGAAGGCCAGCGCGGCGACGCCGAACGCCACACCGGTCATCCGGCGGGTCAGCCCATGGTCGGCCCAGCGCCCGGCGAACGGGGCGACGGCCGCACCGGCCGCGCCGACCAGCGCGAACACCCCGATGCCGACCGCGGAGTAGTGGAAGTGCGGTCCGGTCAGGACGTAGGAGACGGTGGTCCAGAAGGCGCTGAAGGCACCGAACATCGCCGCCTGGTAGAGGCCGCGGCGCACCAGCGCGGGGTGCGTGCGCACCAGCGCCGCCGTGGAGCGCAGCACGTGGTGGTACGGCACGGAGGTGGTCGGCGCGTGCCGCGGCAGGGCCAGCCGCAGGGCCACGCCCAGCAGGGCCATCAGGACGGCCGAGCCGAGGTAGACGACCCGCCAGCCGGCGACACTGGAGACCAGGCTGCTGAGCGTGCGGGACAGCAGGATGCCGGTGAGCAGACCGCTCATCACCCGGCCCACCACCCGGCCCCGGGCATGGTCGGGCGCCAGGCTCGCGGCGAACGGGACGAGTATCTGGGCCACCACCGAGGTGGCACCGCTGACCAGCGAGGCGACCAGCAGCATCGGGAAGCCGGTCGCGAGACCGGCCGCCACCAGGGCGAGCGTGGTGACCGTCAGCAGCGCGGTGACCAGGCTCCGCTTCTCCAGCCGGTCGCCGAGCGGCACCAGGAAGATCATGCCGATCACATAGCCGACCTGGGTGAGCGTGATCAGCGCGCCCGCGGTGGCCTCGCTGATGTGGAAGACACCGCGCAGCTCGGACAGCAGGGGCTGGGCGTAGTACAGGTTCGCGACCGTCATGCCGGAGGCGACGGCGAACAGTGCGATCAGCCAGCCCGGCACCCCGTGGGCTGCCTCGGCGGCTGCCTCCCCGCGCGGGGAGTGGACTTCGGACGACGACGACTGGGACACGGGGACCTTCTTCACAGGAGGCGTTTCTCTCACCCTCCACCAGCGCCTGACCACCCCCGATGCTTCCCTCTTCCCGGCGATGATCCGGGATGTCAGTCATCTCGACGAGAGATGGCCGCCTCGACGGGAGACGGCCGTCGCCACGCCCCGCCGAAAGGAACCCGATGAGCCACCCCGAGACCGCCCCGGTCGTCGTGCACAACCACGCCCACCACCGCTACGAGATCCTGGTCGACGGCGAACGCGTCGGCCTCACCGCCTACCGCGACCACGGTGACCAGCGCGTCTTCTACCACACCGAGGTCGACGACGCCTTCGCCGGACAGGGCCTGGCCGGCCGGCTGGTCGAGGCGGCGCTCACCGATGTCCGCACCGGCGGGAAGCGGGTCGTACCCGTGTGCCGGTACGTGGCCGAGTTCCTGCACAGGCACCGGGAGTTCGCCGGTCTGGCCGATCCGGTGAGCCCCGACGTCCTGCGGTGGCTGCGCGGCGAACTCGACCGGGCGTGACATGCGCTGACGGAAGCGATCCGATGCGCTGATGGTCAACTCCGGCTCGTCCCGGGCGTTTACCGTGACCGCCGGCGGGGCGGCCCCCGCCGCGCCGCCGGAGTCCGAGGAGTGCCATGGCCAAGCAGACCATCGCGGAACAGTACGTCGACCTCGTCGCGCGCGCGGGTGTGCGCCGCGTCTACGGGGTGGTCGGGGACAGCCTGAACCCGGTCGTCGACGCGGTCAGACGGCATGAGGCGGTGGAGTGGGTCCAGGTCCGCCACGAGGAGGTCGCGGCGTTCGCGGCCGGCGCGGAGGCCCAGCTCACCGGCCGCCTCGCCGCCTGCGCCGGCTCCTGCGGCCCCGGCAACCTGCATCTGATCAACGGTCTGTACGACGCCCATCGCTCGATGGCGCCCGTGCTGGCCCTCGCCGCCCAGATACCGAGCGGCCAGATCGGTACCGGCTACTTCCAGGAGACCCACCCCGACCGGCTGTTCGCCGAGTGCAGCCACTACTCGGAGCTGATCTCCTCCCCGCACCAGATGCCCCGTGTCGTCCAGACCGCCATCCAGCACGCTGTCGGCCGCCGCGGAGTCTCGGTCGTGGCCCTCTCCGGCGACACCGCCGGCGAGCACACCCCGGTCACGGCCCCCGGACCCGCCCTGCCCCTGGACCTGCCCGCCATCCGCCCGGGCGACCGCGAAGTCGCCCGCCTCACCGAGCTCGTGGACTCCGCCGAACGCGTGATGGTGTTCTGCGGCCGGGGCGTCGCCGGCGCCCACGCCGAGGTGATGGCCTTCGCCGAGAAGGTCAAGGCCCCCGTCGGGCACGCGCTGCGCGGCAAGGAGCACATCCAGTACGACAACCCGTACGACGTCGGGATGAGCGGACTGCTCGGCTACGGCGCCGCCCACGAGGCGATGCACGAGGCGGACCTGCTGCTGCTCCTCGGCACGGACTTCCCGTACACCGACTTCCTGCCCCGCCACGTGCGCACGGTCCAGGTCGACGTCCAGCCCGAGCGGCTCGGCCGCCGCACCCAGCTGGACCTGGCCGTCTGGGGTGACGTGGGCGAGACCCTGCGGTGCCTGACCCCCGCCGTGCGGGAGAAGCGGTCGCGCCGGTTCCTCGACCGCATGCTGGAGCGGCACGCCCGCGCCCTTGAAGGCGCCGTGAACGCCTACACCCGCGATGTCGAGAAGCAGACCCCGATCCACCCCGAGTTCGTGGCCGCGGTGCTCGACGAAGAGGCCGCCGCCGACGCCGTGTTCACCGTGGACACCGGCATGTGCTGTGTGTGGGCGGCGCGTTACCTCACGCCGAACGGCCGCCGCCGCATCCTCGGCTCGTTCGTGCACGGTTCGATGGCCAACGCACTGCCCCAGGCGATCGGCGCCCAGTTCCTGGACCGCGGCCGCCAGGTCGTCTCGCTCTCCGGCGACGGCGGCTTCTCCATGCTGATGGGCGACTTCCTCACCCTCGTCCAGTACGGCCTGCCGGTGAAGGTCGTCGTCTTCAACAACTCCTCGCTCGGCATGGTCGACCTGGAGATGATGGTCGACGGCCTGCCCCCGCACGCCACCTCCTACCCGCACACCGACTACGCGGCCATCGCCACCGCGGCCGGAGCACGGGGCATCCGGGTGGAGCGGCCCGCCGACGTGCGCGGCGCGCTGCGCGAGGCGTTCGCCCATGACGGGCCCGCGCTGGTCGACGTCGTCACCGACCCCGCCGCCCTGGCCGTCCCGCCGAAGATCACCGCCGAGCAGGTCAGCGGCTTCGCGCTCTCCGCGAGCCGCACGGTCCTGAGCGGCGGGGTCGGCCGCATGGTCCACCTCGCGCGGGCCAACCTCCGCAACATCCCCCGCCCTTGAGCCCGCCCTGAGGCTCAGGGCCGTAGCACCGGTCCCGCCGTCGTGTCGAAGACGTGCGCCACCTCGGGCGCGGTGCCCCGGGGTGAGCGGCGCGCGGGCCCCCTCCGCCGCGGTGGACGCGCGGTGCGGCACCGCGCGGGTGAGGAACCCGCCGGCGGGGCCGGCCACGTGGCCGGACCGGCGTGCGGGGCCGTCCCTGCCGTCGCCCACGACGGTGCGCACACCGTCCCGGACGGCGATCGCCCCGGCCCGCGGGCGGTCCGGGGCCGCGGTGTGGGTCTTCGCGGTGCGCACGACGAACTCGGCTGCGTCGTGGGAGGCCTGGGGTACCACAGACCGCCCACCGGCATGGCGGACACGCTTGCAGGACCCCTTCCGGGACGGAATCGCGGTGCCGGCGTACGAGGTGGCCGTCGAATCGGAGGGGAAGCACGACCGCCGCACCGTCACGCTGGGGCTGCTCCCGGCCGCGGTGTGTCCCGTGCGCGCACTCGCATCCGCCCCGCAGCGCACCCGGTCCGCGCGTGCGCTGCGGGGTGGACGGGTGTGCTCTCGGGGGCAACTGCCCGGCGCCCGGGGCTCCTACGGTGAGCCGCGGCGGCGCCGGAGCGACCGCTGTCGCCGTAGGCAATCCCAGGAGACTCGCATGTCCGAAGCCTTCTCGCCTGTCACGCCGGTGCTCGAACCCGCCGCCCAGGCCTTCGTCGAGGCCACCGCCAACCCGCCCTACCTCTTCGACCTCGACCCCGCTCAGGGCCGCAAGGCCGTCGACGAGGTGCAGTCCGGCGAGATCGCCAAGCCGGCCGTGGACGAGGAGTGGATCACGGTCTCCGGCGGCCCCACCGGCACCGTCCGGGCCCGGATCGTCAAGCCCGCCGGCGCCACCGGCACCCTGCCGGTGATCGTCTACATCCACGGCGCCGGCTGGGTCTTCGGCAACGCCCACACCCACGACCGCCTGGTCCGCGAACTCGCCGTCGGCGCGAACGCCGCCGTCGTCTTCCCGGAGTACGACCTCTCGCCCGAGGTCCGCTACCCGGTCGCCGTCGAGCAGAACTGGACCGTCGCCCAGTGGGTCGTGGAGCAGGGCGCCACCAAGGACCTGGACCCCGCCCGGATCGCGGTGGCCGGTGACTCGGTCGGCGGCAACATGACCGCCGCCCTCACCCTGATGGCCAAGCAGCGCGGCGGCCTCCCACTGCTCCAGCAGGTCCTGTTCTACCCGGTGACCGACGCGAGCTTCGACACCGGCTCCTACCACCAGTTCGCCGAGGGCTACTTCCTGCGCCGCGACGGCATGTCCTGGTTCTGGGACCAGTACACGACCGACGAGGCCGAGCGTGCCCAGATCACCGCGTCCCCGCTGCGCGCCACCACCGAGCAGCTCAAGGACCTGCCCCCGGCCCTGGTCATCACCGGCGAGGCCGACGTCCTGCGCGACGAGGGCGAGGCGTACGCCAACAAGCTCCGTGAGGCCGGCGTAGCCGTCACCGCGGTCCGCTTCCAGGGCATCATCCACGACTTCGTGATGCTCGACGCCCTGCGCGGGACCCGCGCCGCGGAGGCCGCGATCTCCCTGGCCGTGCACACGCTGCACGCGGCCCTGTACACCGGCTGACCCGGGAGCCGACGTGACCACGAACGAGCCGTCCGAGCCGTCGCCCGAGCCGTCGCAGTCGTCGTCCGGACCGCCGGAACCCGCGGAGCCGTCCGCCCACGACGGCCACCCGCTTCTGAGGCACCTCAAGGAACAGCTCACCGAGCACCACCGCCGGAGCCGGGCCGAGCGCGAGGAAGCCGAGCTGGCGGAGGCCGTCGGCGCGGCGGCCTTCGACCTGGGCGCCGACATCGCGCACCCCGCCCCGAACCACGCGGAAGCCGCCTACGACATCGACACGGACATCGGCGTCGACCCGCAATGGCCGACGCCGTCAGCCCTGCCCCACCCGGACAGCCGACAAGGAACTCTCATGACCGACTCCACACCCACCGTCGTCCTCGTGCACGGGGCCTTCGCCGACGCCTCCAGCTTCGCCCGGGTCATCCCGGAACTGCTGGCCGACGGCCTGAAGGTGCTCGCCCCGGCCGTGCCCAACCGCAGCCTCACCGGCGACGCCGCCTACATCGCCTCGGTCGTCCGCGCCGTCCCCGGCCCGGTCGTCCTGGTGGGGCACTCCTACGGCGGTGCCGTCATCACCGTCGCGGGCGCCGAGGACAACGTGCGGGCCCTGGTCTACCTGGCCGGCTACGCCCTGGAGGAGGGCGAGAGCCTCGGTGAGCTGCAGGGCCGGTTCCCCGACTCCGAGCTGGCCTCGGCCCTGGTGTACACGCCGTTCCCGGTCGAGGGCTCGGACGAGCCCGGCACCGACGTGACCGTCGAGATCGACAGGTTCCCCGCGATCTTCGCCGCCGACGTGGACCCCGACCTCGCCCGGGTGCTCGCCGTCTCCCAGCGGCCGCTGGCCGGCGCGGCCTTCGCCGAGGCGGCCCCCGTCGCGGCCTGGAAGACCAAGCCGTCCTGGGGCCTGGTGTCGTCCTCGGACCACACCATCAATCCCGACGTCGAGCGGTACGGCTACGAGCGCGCCGGCATGACCACGGTCGAGGTCGACTCGTCCCACCTCGTCATGCTCGCGCACCCGAAGAAGGTCGCGGACCTGATCCGCGAGGCCGTCCGGAGCCTCGGTACGGAGTAAACGGCGCACCCCGCAAGGGTGATGCCGAGCGGGCCGCGCACCGGTGTCGACCGGGCGCGGCCCGTCCGCGTGTAGGTACGTGCCATGCGGATGACACCGGCGCGCGGACGAGCACGGCTGCGATCCCCCTGGACCTGGGCGGCCCTCGCCGCCGTCACCGCAGTGTGCGCGGCACTGCCTTTCCTCCCGGCCGGCGGCGGCGGACCCCGTCCCCTCTCGGCCGACGAGGCCCGGCGCCTGGCCCTCACCCCGCTCCGCGCGTACCAGGACAGCCCGGCCGAGGTGACGGTACGGGCGCCGCTGCCCGGCGGCACGGCCGTGATCCGCGCGGTGGTCGACGAGCGCCGGCGCCGGGGGGTGGGCTGGTTCGACACGGGGGACGCGGCGGAGCGGGGGCTGCTGGCGTGGGACGGTGCCGGGCTGGCGGTGGCCCGCCCCAGGGCCGACGGCAGCGCGGGCCCGCTGGCGAGACCGGCGTCCACGGCGGAGGCGGTACGGGATGCCGCGCGGCTGAGGCCGACGGCGTGGATCCGCCGCCGGTACGGGCCCGCTTCGCTGGACACGGCGCTGCGGCTGACGCTGTCCCTGGCCGCCGACCGCCCGGACGACGCGCGGCGGATCGCCCGGTCGGGCCGGCGTCATCTGGGGACGGACCGGATCGACGGCCGGCGCTACGACGTCGTCTCGTCCGCCGGTGACGCGCCGCTGCGGTACTGGATCGACGGGGCGGGGCGGCTGCGCCGGGTCAGGGAGGACCTGGACGACGACCGGACGATCCTGGTGGACGTGACGGGGGAGAGGGTAGGGACGGCGGTGCCGGAGGGACCGTGGGCGAGGGGGTGAGCGGGGCCGGGGCGGGTACGCTCACCGGCCCTGGCAGGGTGCCGCCCTCAGAGGGGAACCAGGCACCCGCCCATACCGACCCTGTCGAACACCTGGGCTTCGGCACCGGCGGCACCGCCTCCACCGGCATGTTCGCCGCCCACCTCCCACGCGGAGGCCGCCGAGGCCGGCGACTGCCCCGTCGGCGCGGTCCGCTCCCGGGTGGCCCGGGCCCGCGAGGTGCTCCAGGATCAGCCGGCCTGAGGGTCCCCGGCCGGCTCGCCGAACGCCTTCAGGATGCGCTCGGCAGCCAGCGTCGCCGTCAACGTGCCGTCCCTGACCTGCTGTTCGAGGCCGGGGGCGGCCGCGCGCACCGCCGGGTGGGCGGACAGCCGGCCGAGCAGTTCGTCCCGGACCATCGACCAGGTCCATCCCACCTGCTGCTCCCGGCGCTTGCCGGTGAGCCGCCCGGTGGAGTCCAGCAGCGCCCGGTGCTGCTCAAGGCGTTCCCAGACGACATCCAGCCCCGTCGACTCCCGCGCGCTGCAACTGAGCACCGGGGGAGTCCAGAACGCGTCCTTGCCGTGCATCAGGCGCAGGGCGCCCGCCAACTCCCGTGCCGCGGACCGGGCGTCGCGTTCGTGCGGGCCGTCCGCCTTGTTGACGGCGATCACGTCGGCGAGTTCCAGGACGCCCTTCTTGATGCCCTGGAGCTGGTCGCCGGTGCGGGCCAGGCTGAGCAGCAGGAAGGAGTCGACCATGTCGGCGACCGCGGTCTCGGACTGGCCGACACCGACCGTCTCGACCAGGACCACGTCGTAGCCGGCCGCCTCCATGACCACCATCGACTCGCGGGTCGCCTTGGCGACCCCGCCGAGCGTGCCCGCGCTGGGGGAGGGGCGGACGAAGGCGTTCGGGTCGACCGCCAGCCGCTCCATGCGCGTCTTGTCGCCGAGGATGGAGCCGCCGGTGCGGGTGGACGACGGGTCCACGGCCAGGACCGCCACCCGGTGCCCCAGCCCCGTCAGCAGGGTGCCGAACGCGTCGATGAACGTCGACTTGCCCACGCCCGGCACGCCGCTGATGCCGATCCGCCGCGCCCGGCCGCTGTGCGGGAGCAGCTCGGTGAGCAACTCCTGTGCCAGTTCCCGGTGCTGTGGCCGGGTGGACTCGACGAGGGTGATGGCGCGGGCGATGACCGCGCGCCTCCCGTCGAGCACACCCTTCACATAGGCGTCGACATCGATCACAGGTCGTGCCCGAGTTCCGCCGACAGCCGCTTCACCAGGTCGTAGGCCGCGTCGGGGATCACCGTCCCGGGCGGGAACACGGCCGTGGCGCCCATCTCCAGGAGGGTCGGCACGTCCTGCGGCGGGATGACCCCGCCGACCACGATCATGATGTCCGCCCGGCCCTCCTCGGCGAGCTGCTCGCGCAGCGCCGGTACGAGGGTGAGGTGGCCGGCCGCCAGCGAGGACACGCCGACCACGTGGACGTCCGCCTCCACCGCCTGGCGGGCGACCTCCTCGGGGGTCTGGAACAGCGGGCCGACGTCGACGTCGAAGCCGAGGTCGGCGAAGGCGGTGGCGATCACCTTCTGACCGCGGTCGTGGCCGTCCTGGCCCATCTTGGCGACCAGGATGCGCGGGCGGCGCCCCTCGGCCTCGTCGAAGGCGTCGACCAGGGCCCGGGTGCGGTCCACGTCCGGGGACTCGCCTGCTTCGTTGCGGTACACACCGGAGATCGTACGGATCTGGCCGGCGTGCCGGCCGTACACCTTCTCCAGGGCGTCGGAGATCTCGCCGACGGTCGCCTTGGCGCGGGCCGCGTGCACCGCCAGCTCCAGCAGGTTGCCGTCGCCGTCCGCCGCCCGGGTCAGCGCGTCGAGCGCGTCCCGGCACGCCGTCTCGTCGCGCTCGGCCCGCAGCCGCCGCAGCTTCTCGATCTGCTGGGCGCGCACCGAGGAGTTGTCGACCTTGAGGACCTCGATCGCCTCGTCGCTGTCCACCCGGTACTTGTTGACGCCGATCACCGGCTGCCGTCCGGAGTCGATCCGGGCCTGGGTGCGGGCCGCCGCCTCCTCCACGCGCAGCTTCGGGATGCCGGCGTCGATGGCCTGTGCCATGCCGCCCGCCTGCTCGACCTCCTGGATGTGCGCCCAGGCCTTGCGGGCGAGGTCGTACGTCAGGCGTTCCACGTAGGCGCTGCCGCCCCACGGGTCGATGACCCTGGTCGTGCCGGACTCCTGCTGGATGAGCAGCTGGGTGTTGCGGGCGATGCGCGCCGAGAAGTCGGTGGGCAGGGCGAGGGCCTCGTCGAGGGCGTTGGTGTGCAGCGACTGGGTGTGGCCCTGGGTCGCCGCCATCGCCTCGACGCAGGTGCGGGTGACGTTGTTGAAGACGTCCTGCGCAGTCAGCGACCAGCCCGAGGTCTGCGAATGGGTGCGCAGGGAGAGGGACTTGGTGTTCTTCGGCTCGAACTGGGAGACCAGCTTGGCCCACAGGAGCCTGGCCGCCCGCAACTTGGCGATCTCCATGAAGAAGTTCATGCCGATCGCCCAGAAGAAGGAGAGCCGGGGCGCGAACGCGTCCACGTCCAGGCCCACCTCCCGGCCCGCCCGGATGTACTCGACGCCGTCCGCGAGCGTGTACGCCAGCTCCAGGTCGGCTGTCGCGCCCGCCTCCTGGATGTGGTAGCCGGAGATGGAGATCGAGTTGTAGCGGGGCATCCGCTGCGAGGTGTACGCGAAGATGTCGGAGATGATCCGCATCGACGGCTTCGGCGGATAGATGTAGGTGTTGCGGACCATGAACTCCTTGAGGATGTCGTTCTGGATGGTCCCGGCCAGCTTCTCGGGCGGTACGCCCTGTTCCTCCGCCGCCACGATGTAGAGGGCGAGGACGGGGAGCACCGCGCCGTTCATCGTCATCGACACCGTCATCCTGTCCAGCGGGATGCCGTCGAACAGCTGGCGCATGTCGAGGATCGAGTCGATGGCCACGCCCGCCATGCCGACGTCACCGGTCACCCGCGGGTGGTCGCTGTCGTAACCCCGGTGCGTGGGCAGGTCGAAGGCGACCGACAGGCCCTTCTGGCCGGCCGCCAGGTTGCGCCGGTAGAACGCGTTGGACTCCTCGGCGGTGGAGAAGCCCGCGTACTGGCGGATGGTCCAGGGCTGGTTGACGTACATCGTCGGGTACGGGCCGCGCAGGTACGGCGCGATGCCCGGGTAGGTCCCGAGGAAGTCGAGGCCCTCCAGGTCACGGCCGGTGTAGAGCGGCTTGACCCCGATGCCCTCCGGGGTCTCCCACAGCGGCAGGTCACCGCCGGCCGCCCGCCACTGATCGGCACTGCCCTCGGTGCGGGGGGTCCCCAGTTCGATGCCGGAGAAGTCGGGGATTCCCATCAGGACACTCCCATGCGGTCGAGGGTCTCGGACAGCACGGCCACGGCGTCGCAGCCTGCGAAGACGTACGAGTCGACACCGGCGAACCCGCCCCGGCCCGCGAGGGCCACGTGCCGGGCACCGGCCGCCTTGAGCGACTCGGCGGCCTGCTCGGCCTGTTCGGCGTAGAGCGCGTCGCTGGAGCAGAGCACCGCCTCGGTGGCGCCGCTCTCCTCGAAACCGCCCCCGGTGACGGGTTCGATGCCGCCGGCCTGGAAGAGGTTGGCGGCGAAGGCGGCGCGCGCGGTGTGGGCGGCGGCCGGGCCGAGCGTCGCCAGGTAGATCCGGGGGCGGCTGCCCGTCGCCGCGAGGTGGGCGTCCGAGCGGGCGCGCAGCTCCTCGTACGCCTCGTCCCGCCGCACCCGGGGCAGGCCCCCCGACGGCGGCTCGGGCGCGGGCTCGCGCTCCACCGGCTTCTCGGCGAGCAGCGGGAACTCGCTGACCCCGGTGATGGGTTCGCGGCGCTTGGCGAGCTTCTTGGAGCGCTCGGCCCAGGTGGTCGCGAGGTCGGTGCGCAGCCGGCCGGAGCGGAGTACGGCCGCCTGGCCGCCGTCCCGCTCGATGGTCCGGAAGAACTCCCAGCCCGCGTGGGCGAGTTCGTCGGTCAGTTTCTCCACGTACCAGGAACCGCCGGCCGGGTCGATCACCCGGGCCAGGTGCGACTCCTCGACCAGGATCGTCGAGGTGTTGCGGGCGATCCGGCGGGCGAAGGCGTCCGGCAGACCGATCGCGTGGTCGAACGGCAGCACCGTGACGGAGTCCGCGCCGCCCACCCCGGCGGCCAGCGTCGCGACCGTCGTGCGGAGCATGTTCACCCACGGGTCGCGGCGGCTCATCATCACCGGCGAGGTGACGGCGTGCTGCACCTGGGCGCCCGCGTCGGCCGCCCCGCTGACCTCGGCGACCCGCGCCCACAGCCGTCGGGCCGCGCGCAGCTTGGCGATGGTCAGGAACTGGTCGGCAGTCGCGGCGTACCTGAACTCCAGCTGCCCGAGGGCCTGTTCGACACCGAGGCCGGCCTCGGTGAGCTCGCGCAGGTAGGCCACTCCGGTGGCCAGCGAGGCACCCAGCTCCTGTGCGGCCGAGCCGCCGGCCTCGTGGTACGGCAGCGCGTCCACGGTCAGCGCGCGCAGCCCCGGGAACTCGTCGGCCACGCGCCGGGTGAGCGCGGCGAAGGCGGCGAAGTCCAGGGACTCACCCGTGCGCGCCTGGTACCCGAGCGGGTCGGCGCCCAGGTTGCCGCGTACGGCCTTGGGGTCGACGCCCTTCTCGTCGTACAGCCGGAACAGTTCGGCCGCCGCCGCCTCGGTGTCCCGGCCCGCGTCCAGGACCACCGGGGCCAGGTCGAGGTAGACGCCGTCGAGGGCGCGGGCGAGGCCGGGCACCGGGATGCCGCCCCGGCCCACGAGCAGCCAGAGCGAGGTGACGCCGTTCTCCAGGTCGGTCAGGACCGCGCCGTCGGGAGCCGCCGCGTGCCGCTGCCGTACGTCCCAGCCGCCGGTGACGCCGCCCTCCGGACGGCCGCCGCGCACATACGGCGCGAAGCCGGGCAGGCCGGGGTCGGGCGCGGTGTCGCGCGCGGTGTACAGGGGACGGGTGCGCAGCCCGTCCTCCAGCGTCGTGGACAGAGCGTCCTCGGCGGCCTCGCCCGAGACTTCCTTGCCCGACTTGCGCAGCACACCCTCTACCAGGCGTTGCCACTGCTCGTGCGTCGCGTCAGGGAACTCGGCGGCCAGTGAGAGCCCGTCGTCAGGCAGGACCGTCATGCTCGGATGCTAGGGCAGACCGCTTGAACCGCACCGTTGGCAGGGCTGTGACCTTGCCCTCTCCGTGGCTGTGACCTGCGCCTCCCGGTGGTGGAGTGGCCGGATTCGTACGGTCAGGGCGTGTCGTCGGCGAGCTTGGGGACGAGCGCGCACAGCGCCTCGCGCTGCTCCGGTCCGATGACGTGGCCGACCGCCTGCGCGACGGTCCCGGCGAGGGTGTCGGAGGCGTCCTGGATCTGCCGGCGGGCCTTGTCGGTGAGGGCGACCTCGATGCCCCGCTTGTCGCCGCAGGCGGCCCTGCGGGTGACCAGGCCGGCGTGCTGGAGGCAGGCGATCTGGTAGGTGAGGCGGGTCTTGGGGCGGCCCAGCAGCTCGGCGATCCGGGTCATGCGCAGGCCTTCGCGCGGCTGTTCGGCCAGCAGGCACAGGATCAGGAACTCGTCGTGCGAGACGGCCAGCGTCTCCTTCACGACCGACCGCAGCCGCTGCTCCACCGCACCGGTCGCGGCCAGCAGCAGCATCCAGGCGCGCAGCTCGGCCGGGAGCAGCCCGGCGCCCTTCAGGGAGGGGCATTCGGGCAGCTCGGCGGGTTGTTCCTGGGCGGCGGCCATGGCATCGAGTCTACCTGTTGTCCAAATTTGGATAGTGGGCTAGCGTGCAGCCGTACCGCAGTCATCCAAATTTGGACCATCAATGGATCGGAGCACGGCCATGACCGTCACCGTGGAAACCGGCCTCTGGCAGCTCGACCCGACCGCTTCCGCCGTCGCCGTCCGGCACAAGACCTTCTGGGGCCTGGTCGCCGTCAAGGGCACCTTCGCGGGGGTCACCGGCCGGGGCGAGGTGTCCGCCGACGGCACCGCCACCGGCACCCTGGTGCTCGACGCGGCCTCGCTGGACACGAAGAACAAGAAGCGCGACGAGCACCTGCGTTCGGCCGACTTCTTCGACGCCGCCAACCACCCGGAGATCACCTTCGCGGTGCGCGGTGCCGAGCGGGGCGCGGGGGACGCCGTGCAGGTCGACGGCCAGCTGACCGTCCGGGGCGTCAGCAGGCCGCAGCAGGTCACCGCGAAGCTGGTCTCGGCGGACGCCGACGGGCTGACGCTGGAGGCGGAGTTCACGGTGGTGCGCGAGGAGTTCGGCATCACGTTCAACCAGATGGGCATGATGGGCGGCCCGACCACCGTGACCGCCACCCTGCGCTTCACCCGCGCGGCGGCCTGACGGACGGACCGTCCGGCGGCCTAGCGGACCGTCCGGCGGAGTTCGACGTCCTGGCTGGACAGCGTCTGCGGATCCGCCGTGAAGGCGCGCAGCCGGATCCGGGTGCTCGGCTTGGCGGGGATGCCGAACCGGCCGTTGGCCGGTTTGAGCTCGACACTCGCCGTGCCGTGCCCGGGAATCGTCGCCGGACCCCGCACCCGCAGCCAGTACATGCTCATGCCCTGGCCGGTGGTCAGCGTGTAGTGCGGAGTGAGCGGCACGCTCCCCGTGTTGACCACCTTCAGCGTCATCTCCCGGACCACCATGGCCTGATGCCTGGCGCGCCGCACAGCGGTGATCTCCATCCGCAGCGGCGGCTTGCCGGACACCGCGAGCCCCGCGCTCACCAGCGCCGGGGTGAGCAGCAGGACGACCGTCGCGATCAGGGCGGGACGGCGGCGGGGGCCGGTCAGCGGGGCCGGGCGCGGCTGCCAGGCCCGCTCGAACTCCGACAGCGGAACGGTGACGGCCGCCGCCAGCCACAGCGGGGTCATCAGCAGGTAGTAGCCGTCCTGGGAACGGGTCGCAAGGAAGAAGGCGAGCCACGGCAGCACGGTCGCGGCCGGCCCGAGGCGGCGTACGAACAGCACGAACAGGGCCAGCAGGGCCGCCGCCAGGAGCATGCTCGCGTGCGAGTACCAGTCGATCCGGTCGCTGCCGTTCGTGTAGTAGAGGGTGATGTCCACCAGGCCCTGACCGTGCACCACGGCGCCCTGGATCAGCGGCAGCGCGATCCCGCGGAGCCAGCGGCCCCCCTCGGACACGATGAAGTAGGTGTTGATCAGCAGCCAGACCGTGACGGCCACGCCGGCCACCCGCAGGACCACCAGGGCGGCGGCCCGGCCGCCGAGTTCCCCGCGCCGCACCGCGTAGATCCCGGCCAGCAGGAACGGCGTGACGAACCACGGCAGCTGCTGCGCCGCGCACGCGGCCCCCAGGCACGCCGCCCGCGCGATCCCGGCCGCGCCCAGCCGGCCGCCCTGCCCGATCCGCGGCCAGCGCACCACCACCGGGATCAGCAGCGCCAGGGCGATGACCGCCGGGTAGCCGACCCGGGCGTACGTCGGCAGGAAGCCGAAGCCCAGGCAGGCCAGCGTCGCCGCCGACCGCCACGGCACCGGGAGCATCCGCCACAGCGCGACCGTGCCGGCGATCAGGGCGCCGGTGCACGCCGCCGTCGCCGGGGCGCCGTGGTGGCCGAGCCACAGCAGCGGGGTGGTCAGCAGCGGGGCCAGCGGGGGATAGCCGTAGGTGTAGTCGTACCCGCCGCCTATGGTCGGCGTGACGGCGATGCCCGTGTTGTGGAACAGCCACGGCCAGGCCTGGCCGTAGACGGGGTGGCCGGCGACCAGTTCCGTGGCGGCCTGGGTGGTGAGGGCGCCCTCGTCGCCGCCGCTGTGGTTCAGGGCCCAGGCGCACAGCGCGAGCGTCACCGCCGTGACCAGGACCACCAGGTCGAGGCGGGCCAGCGAGCGGGTGCTGCGGACCGTCAGCGTCAGTACGCCGGTCACCAGGATCGAGACGTAGCAGAGGGAGATCAGGGCCGCCAGGACCAGGTGGTGCGTCGCCGCCTGGGTCCACACCGACCGGGTCCCGATGAACAGGCCGATGTCGGCGAGGAGGGTCAGGACGCGGTGCCAGGGGAGGGGGGCTCCGGCATCGCCGGGAGCGGCGGACACCGCCGACTGTGTCCGCCGGCCGGGTGTCACCTGTTGTGTTTCTGCCAAGTGCACGGATCGGACGGTATTCGCGGACGGTGAGCGAGGCGTCACGGAAGGAGAAGAGTCCGGTGTGAGGGTGGTAAGAAGCCCCTAATGCGCGTCAATCGACTGAATGTCGACAAGATTACTTCTTTCGCGTGCGGGCGTCCGGAAACGTTCGCGCATCGTGTCGCTGTTGGGCCGAACGGGTGACTTGGCGTAAGAATTGGCCGGTGCAGGCAACGAGTGCGAGTCAGGTCGGGGGGAGCCGGTGAGCCGTTACGACGTCACCGATGAACAGTGGGAGGGGCTCGCCCAGGTCGTACCGCTGCGGGGCCGCGACGCGTGGCCGTCGGCGGTGGGCCACCGTGCGCTGCCGGACGCGGAGACCGAGACGCGCCGCCGTTTCGTCGTCCTGCGGGTCAATGTCTTCGCCGACGCCCGTGACGTCGCCGAGACGCTGATGGCCGGGATACCGGTCCTGCTCGACCTGACCGGCGCCGAGACGGAGGTCGCCAAGCGCGTCCTCGACTTCAGTACGGGCGTGGTCTTCGGCCTGGCCAGCGGAATGCACCGAGTCGACCGCAACGTCTTCCTGCTCACCCCGCCGGGCACGGAGGTCAGCGGGCTGATGGAGGGGGCGGGGGTGTCAGGGGGCTGAGGGCCCGGTCGACCCGCGGGCGGGTGCCTTCGCCGGCCCGGCGACCGGCGGCGAGCGGGCGTTTCGGCGGTCCGGGGCGGGCTCTGTGGCGCAGAGGCGGGCGTCTGCGGCCGCGTCGCGGCCTTGGCGCCGATCGCGGGCGGTCGAGAGTCCGTCCCCCGATCGTAGGAAGGTCCCCACGGCGGAACGGTTCGCCGGGCGGCCGGAGGCCTACGGTCCGCATATGGCCGTGCCCTTCGCCTCGTCCCCGTCCCGCCCTTCCCCTTCCGCCCGTTCCGCTTCGGGCGATGCGCCGGTCCCGTCGCCGTCGCCCGAGGACGGGATGCCGTCGGGGACGGCGAGCGCGCCGCCGGGAACCGGCGGCCCGCCACCCGGACGGCCCCGCCCGTCAGGCTCCGGCACGCCGGCCCGGCCGCCGGAGACCGTTCCGCCCGCCCGCTCGGGCAGCCGGGCAGGACCGCCGGCCGACGCACCGGCCCCCGCCCCCGCGCACCGTCGGGACCCCCGTCCCCGCGTCACCGAGCTGCGGCTCTCCGCGTTCGCCCGGCACCGTGGCGCGAACTTCCCCGTCGGGCGGGTCACGCTGTTCGCCGGGCCCAGCGGGAGCGGGAAGAGCGCGGCGCTCGCGGCCTACGAGGCGCTCGCGCGGCTCGGGGGCGGGGCCGCGCTCGCGGAGGTGTTCCCGGACCCGGGCGCGCTGGTGCCGGAGCGGGCCCGGCCCGACGCGCAACGGCGGCGGGGCTTCCGTATCGGGTGTACGGCGGACGGCGCCGAGGGCCCGGTGCGGCTCGACGTCGCCGTGCAGGCCGAACCCGAACTGCGCGTCGTCGGCGAGCGGTTGACCGCGGGCGGGCTGGTGCTCCTGGAGACCGCGCTGCGCGACCCGAGCCGGCCCTCCGTACAGGCCGCCTGGCATACCGCGGGCTCCGCGCCGGTGACCCGGGCCCCGCTTCCCGACGACCGCCTCGGCACCGCCCTGCTGCCGCTGCGCGTCGCCGGGAAGACGGACGGCCAGCGGCAGGTCCTCGCCGCCGCCGAGCAGATGGTCGTCGCCCTGCGGTCGGTCTTCCCCTGCGACCCGCGGCCCGAGGGGATGCGCACCCCCGTTCTCACCGGCTCCGGACGGCTGCTGCGCGGCTGCGACAACCTCGCCGACGTCGTGTGGCGCACCCGCTCCGAGTGCGGCCGCCGGCACGCCCGGCTCGTCGACGCGGTGCGCACCGGCTGCGCCGGCCCCGTGACGGACCTGCTCGCCGAGCCGCTCGGCGACGGCACGGTGCGGGCGCTGCTGGACCGCGGCGACGGCCACCGCACCGAGCTGGAGCGGCTCGGCGACGGCGAACTGCGCTACCTCGCCCTCGCCCTGGTCCTCTTCACCGGCCCCGGTGTCCTCGCGGTCGACGCGCCCGGCGAGGTTCCCGACGCCATGCGCGGTCTCACCGTCCTCGCCGACGGCTTCGACCGCTGCCTCGACCCGCGCCAGCGCGCCGAACTCCTGCGCACGGCCGTCCAGATGGGCGAGCGCGGCCACATCCGCCTCGTCGGCGCGGTGAGCGACGCCTCGTGGGCGGGCGGAGCGGAGGCGGTCACGGTGGTACACCTGGACGCGTGACCGACGAACCCCTCGACGTGGTAAAACTCCAGCGCCGGCTGGCCGAGTTCGCCGCCGCCCGCGACTGGCGGCAGTACCACACCCCCAAGAACCTGGTGGCCGCCCTGAGTGTGGAGGCCTCCGAACTGGTGGAGATCTTCCAGTGGTTGACCCCGGAGGAGTCGTCCCGGGTGATGGCCGACCCCGGCACCGCGCACCGGGTCACGGACGAGGTCGCCGACGTCCTCGCCTATCTCCTCCAGCTCTGTGACGTCCTGGGCATCGATCCGCTGGCCGCGCTGGACGCCAAGATCGACCGCAACGAGAAGCGCTTTCCGCCCGCCTGACGGCCCGGGGGCGGACCCGGGCGGGGAGCGCGGCCCTCCGGATTAACGCTGTGTAGCCAAAATGCCGCCCGAATCCGAATTGTTGTCCACAGATTTCCGTCTTCCTCTGGCTCGACGTCTCAGGAACACTCACTCTGGGTAGTGAACTACTGAGCGCGGCAAGGCAGTTCGAACGGACGGGGACGGGGCGACGGATGGACGCGATGCGGCTCATAGGGGTGAGCAGACGGGCGCTGGCGCGTGGCGCGGGCGCCACGGAGATGATGACCGAGGTGTGGCAGGCCCAGGCCCTGGCCCAGGCGATCGGCAGCAGGCTGGCCGTCTCCGGCCCGCCCGAGCTGCGCGGCGAGGCCCTCGGCCTGACCGAGCTGGCGGGCCGGGGCTGCGGCGTGCTCGGCACCCCCGACCTGGACCCCGGCGCCCTGCGCGCCGCCCAGCTCACCGAACTGGACGACGCCCGCCGGACCCTGCTGGGCCTCGGCGGCCTCCTGGGCGAGGTCGGCATCGCGCTGGTCGGCATGGCCAGCGCGGCGGCCGACGAAGGGGTGTACTGGCAGTGCATGGAGGCCATCGACGCGGCCGACGAGTCCCGGGACAGGGTGCTGGAGATGCTCCGCAAGCTGGCGGCCCGGGAGGAGGTCCGCGACGGCTAGGGAGGTGCCGTCCGGCCGAGGTCGCCTCTTCCCGGGGGCCGTTGCGCACCCGCGTCCGGGGCGGAGAGGTCCGCGTTCGACGCCGCCATGAGTTCCTCCGTCTGCTGGAGCAGCCCCTTCGGCGGACCGGATGCGGGGCCACCCTCCCGTGGAACGGACTCTCCGGACAATACGGCCTCCTCGGCCCCCCCGGCCCGCCGTCTGCGGCGGGCCACGAACGACGCGCCGCGACGAAGACCGCTCGGCGCGGGTGCCGGACGGTCCGGCTCCCTCCCACCCGGCGATCACCGCGGAGGCCGGTCAGCGCCCCGCGGACCCGCCGGTGACGGCAGTCACCCGAGGGCGGAGGCCCGTGGCGGGCGGTGCCGATGCGGCTGACGGGGCGGGGGCCGTGCAGGATGGGTGCATGGACCTTCGTATCTTCACCGAACCCCAGCAGGGCGCGAGCTACGACACCCTCCTCACCGTCGCCAAGGCCACCGAGGACCTCGGTTTCGACGCCTTCTTCCGGTCCGACCACTACCTGAAGATGGGCGACGTGGACGGCCTGCCCGGCCCCACCGACGCCTGGATCACCCTCGCCGGACTCGCCCGCGAGACCAAGCGGATCCGCCTCGGCACCCTCATGACCGCGGGAACCTTCCGGCTGCCCGGCGTACTCGCCATCCAGGTCGCCCAGGTCGACCAGATGTCCGGCGGCCGGGTCGAACTCGGCCTCGGCGCGGGCTGGTTCGAGGAGGAGCACAAGGCGTACGGCATCCCCTTCCCGAAGGAGAAGTTCGGCCGCCTGGAGGAGCAGCTGGCGATCGTCACCGGGCTCTGGGGGACCAAGCCCGGCGACACCTTCGACTTCCACGGCACCTACTACGACCTCACCGGCTCGCCCGCGCTGCCCAAGCCCGCCCAGGCGCGGATCCCGGTGCTGATCGGTGGCCACGGCGCCACCCGCACCCCCGAGCTGACCGCCCGCTACGCCGACGAGTTCAACATGCCGTTCGCCTCGGTCGAGGACAGCGAGCGGCAGTTCGGCCGGGTGCGCGCCGCCGCCGAGGCGGCCGGCCGGGGCCCGGACGAGCTGACGTACTCCAACGCCCTCGTGGTCTGCGTCGGCAAGGACGACCAGGAGGTCGCCCGCCGCGCCGCCGCGATCGGCCGCGAGGTCGACGAGCTGAAGGCCAACGGCCTGGCCGGCACCCCCGCCGAGGTCGTCGAGAAGATCGGCCGGTACGCCGAGATCGGCTCCCGGCGCCTCTACCTCCAGATCCTCGACCTCTCCGACCTGGACCACCTGGAGCTGATCTCCGACCGGGTCAAGTCGCAGCTGCCGTAACCGGGCAGGGTCGCGCATCCGGTCGGCCGTGACCGGGCTGTGACCGGAACTATGGCTTCCGTCGCGGTCGTTGGGGGCTCGCCCCGATGAGGTGACCGGATGCGCAGACCACACCCCCGTCTCCTCGCCCCTGCCGTCGTCGTTCTGCCGGCCACGGCCTGCGGCACGGAGCACGCGGACCCGAGCGGTGGCGTGGGCGCGGCCGGGCCGGCACCCCTCGGGACCACGGGGAGACTCGGCGTCGGCGCCTGGAAGCGGGCCGACCGGTGACGCGGGAAGCACTCCCCGGCCCCGCTCGGCGGCCCTCCGCACACCGGAACCGCGCACAAGCGCACGACCAGCGCTTTCGCAAGCGACCTCCACCGTGGCCCCGGCCCGCGGGGCCACGGGCCGGGGCCGGTCCGGACCGCGGAGGCGCCACAGGAGCGCACCCGGGAAAACCGTTGGTCGCGGCGGGGCGGGCCGGGAAGAATCGGACGGGTGTTCCTGACGATCTCCACGAGCGGCACCGCCGCCTCCCCGGCCACCGACCTCGGGTTCCTGCTGCACAAGCACCCCGGCAACGCGCAGTCGTTCACGACGTCCTACGGCGTCGCGCACGTCTTCTACCCCCAGGCGGACGCCGAGCGCTGCACGGCGGCGCTGCTCCTGGAGGTGGACGCGGTCGCGCTGGTGCGGCGCGGCAAGGGCAAGGGACGCGGCGGCGCACCCGACGCGGCGCTCGCGCAGTACGTCAACGACCGCCCCTACGCGGCCTCCTCACTGCTCGCCGTGGCCATCGGCAACGTCTTCTCCAGCGCGATGCGCGGCGTCTGCAAGGCCCGCCCCGAAGCCCCGGCCCAGCCGAGGCCGTTGCGGGTCGAGGTGCCCGCGCTGCCCGCCCGCGGCGGCCCCGGCCTCGTACGGCACCTCTTCGAGCCGCTCGGCTGGACGGTGACCGCCGAACCGGTCGCGCTGGACACCGAGTTCCCGGAGTGGGGCGACTCGCGCTATGTCGGCCTGGTCCTGGAGTCCGAGGCCCTGACCCTCTCCGAGGCGCTGCGCCACCTCTACGTCCTGCTCCCCGTCCTCGACGACGCCAAGCACTACTGGGTCTCCTCCGAGGAGGTCGACAAGCTGCTGCGCGCCGGCGAGGGCTGGCTGCCCGGCCACCCCGAGCAGAAACTCATCACCAGCCGCTACCTCTCCCGCCGCTGGTCGCTGACCCGGCAGGCGATGGAACGGCTGGAGCTGGTACGCCTCGCCGAGGCCGACGACAGCGAGGTCGAGGAGATCGACAACGCGGTCGAGGAGGAGACGGAGGCGGAGGAGAAGCCGACCCCGCTCGCCGTGCGGCGACGGGACGCGATCATCGAGGCGCTGCGCCGGTCCGGCGCGTCCCGCGTCCTCGATCTCGGCTGCGGCCAGGGCCAGTTGGTGCAGGCGCTGCTGAAGGACCCGTCCTTCACCGAGATCGTCGGCGTCGACGTGTCGATGCGGGCGCTCACCATCGCCTCCCGGCGGCTCAAGCTGGACCGCATGGGGGAGCGGCAGGCCGCCCGCGTCAAGCTCTTCCAGGGCTCGCTGGCCTACACCGACCGGCGGCTCAAGGGGTACGACGCGGCCGTGCTCAGCGAGGTGATCGAACACCTCGACCCGCCGAGGCTGCCCGCCCTGGAGTACGCCGTGTTCGGCGCCGCCCGCCCGCGCACGGTCCTCGTCACCACCCCGAACGTCGAGTACAACGTCCGCTGGGAGACCCTCCCCGCCGGCCACACCCGGCACGGCGACCACCGCTTCGAGTGGACCCGCGTCCAGTTCCGCGCCTGGGCCCACCGGGTCGCCGAACTCCACGGCTACGACGTCGAGTTCATCTCCATCGGCCCGGACGACCCCGAGGTCGGCCCACCCACCCAGATGGCCGTTTTCCACACCGGCACAGCCACCGTCGTCGCGAAGGAGGAGAAGGCGGCATGACCGAGACACAGCGCACCGGCCGGGTCCTCCCCGTCACCGACCTCTCCCTGGTCGTCCTCGTCGGCGCCTCCGGCTCCGGCAAGTCCACCTTCGCCCGGCGCCACTTCAAGCCGACCGAGATCATCTCCTCCGACTTCTGCCGGGGCCTGGTCTCCGACGACGAGAACGACCAGGGCGCCACGAAGGACGCCTTCGACGTCCTGCACTACATCGCCGGCAAGCGGCTCGCCGCCGGCCGCCGCACGGTCGTCGACGCGACCAGCGTGCAGCAGGAGTCCAGGCGCCAGCTGATCGACCTGGCCAGGCAGTACGACGTGCTGCCCATCGCCGTCGTCCTCGACGTGCCCGAGGAGGTGTGCGCCGAACGCAACGCGGCCCGCACCGACCGTGCCGACATGCCGCGCCGGGTCATCCAGCGCCACATCCGCGAACTGCGGCGCTCGCTGCGCCACCTGGAGCGCGAGGGCTTCCGCAAGGTGCACGTCCTGCGCGGTGTCGAGGAGGCCGAGTCGGCGACCGTCGTCACCGAGAAGCGGTTCAACGACCTGACCCACCTCACCGGCCCCTTCGACATCGTCGGCGACATCCACGGGTGCTCGAGCGAACTGGAGACCCTGCTCGCCAAGCTCGGCTACACCGACGGCGTGCACCCCGAGGGCCGTACCGCCGTCTTCGTCGGCGACCTCGTCGACCGCGGCCCGGACAGCCCCGGTGTGCTGCGCAGGGTCATGTCGATGGTCGGATCCGGTAACGCCCTGTGCGTGCCGGGCAACCACGAGAACAAGTACGGCCGGTACCTCAAGGGCCGCAAGGTCCAGCACACCCACGGACTCGCCGAGACCATCGAGCAGATGGACGGCGAGAGCGAGGAGTTCCGGGCACAGGTACGGGAGTTCATCGACGGACTGGTCAGCCACTACGTCCTCGACGGCGGGAAGCTGGTCGTCTGCCACGCCGGGCTGCCCGAGAAGTACCACGGCCGCACCTCCGGCCGGGTCCGCTCGCACGCGCTGTACGGCGAGACCACCGGCGAGACCGACGAGTTCGGCCTGCCGGTGCGCTACCCGTGGGCCGAGGACTACCGGGGCCGGGCGGCCGTCGTCTACGGCCACACCCCGGTCCCGGAGGCCACCTGGCTCAACAACACCGTCTGCCTGGACACCGGTGCCGTCTTCGGCGGCAAGCTGACCGCGCTGCGCTGGCCGGAGCGGGAGCTGGTCGACGTACCGGCCGAGCGGGTCTGGTACGAGCCGGCCCGGCCGCTGCGCACCGAGGCGCCCGGCGGTCAGGACGGACGCCCGCTGGACCTGGCGGACGTGCAGGGCCGGCGGGTCGTGGAGACGCGCCACCAGGGCCGGATCGCGGTCCGCGAGGAGAACGCGGCCGCCGCCCTCGAGGTGATGAGCCGCTTCGCGATCGACCCGCGGCTGCTGCCGTACCTGCCGCCGACCATGGCCCCGACGGGGACCTCGCGGGTGGACGGCTATCTCGAACACCCGGCGGAGGCCTTCGCCCAGTACGCCGCGGACGGGGTCGCCCGGGTGGTCTGCGAGGAGAAGCACATGGGCTCGCGGGCGGTGGCGCTGGTGTGCCGGGACGCGGAGGTCGCGCACAAGCGCTTCGGCGTCGCGCCCGGCCCCACCGGCTCCCTCTACACCCGCACCGGACGCCCGTTCTTCGCCGACGAGCCGGTGACCGAGGAGATCCTCGCCCGGATCCGCGCCTCGGCCGACGCGGCCGGCCTCTGGGACGAACTCGGCACCGACTGGCTGCTCCTCGACGCCGAGCTGCTGCCCTGGTCGCTCAAGGCCTCCGGGCTGCTGCGCACCCAGTACGCGGCCGTGGGCGCCGCCTCCGGCGCGGTCTTCCCGGGCGCGCTGGCCGCGCTGGAGGGCGCGGCGGCACGCGGCGTCGACGTCACCGGACTGCTGACCCGGCAGCGTGAACGCGCCGCCGACGCGGCCGCGTTCACCGACGCCTACCGCCGCTACTGCTGGACCACCGAGGGCCTGGACGGGGTGCGCCTCGCCCCCTTCCAGATCCTCGCGGTCCAGGGCCGCAGCCTCGCCGCGCTCCCGCACGACGAGCAACTCGCCCTCCTGGACCGGCTGGTGGAGCACGACCCCACCGGCCTGCTGCAGACCACCCGCCGCCTGCACGTCGACACCGGCGACCCGGAGTCGGTGCGGGCCGGCGTCGACTGGTGGCTGGAGATGACCGGCCGGGGCGGCGAGGGCATGGTCGTCAAGCCGGCCGGCGCGGTGGTCCGCGACGCGCAGGGCCGGCTCGTCCAGCCCGGCATCAAGTGCCGCGGCCGGGAGTACCTGCGGATCATCTACGGCCCCGAGTACACCCGCCCCGACAACCTCACCCGCCTGCGGGGCCGCTTCCTCAACCACAAGCGGTCCCTGGCGATCCGCGAGTACGCCCTCGGCCTGGAGGCCCTGGACCGCCTCGCGGACGGCGAGCCGCTGTGGCGGGTGCACGAGGCGGTCTTCGCGGTCCTGGCCCTGGAGTCGGAGCCGGTCGACCCGCGGCTGTGAGCCGCGGCGTCAGCCGACCAGCCGGAGCCGCCGCGCGCACGCCCCCACCCGGACCGTCTGCCCCCAGGTCAGCTCCAGGGCATCGGTCTCGATGCCGTCGCCGAAGGCGATCAGGCGGTCCGACTCGACCGTGAGGGTCAGCGCCGCCGAGGCCGTCAGCTCGCCGGCGACCAGGGCGGTCCCGGTGGCCGGCGAGGGCCAGGCCTCCCGGACGAACCAGAGGAGGCGGTCCTCCGTGGGGGCGGGCAGCGGCAGCCGGGCGCCGCGTTCCTGCCACACCGAGCGCAGCCATCCGGTGGCCCCGGTGCCGGTGCCCACCAGCACCCCGGAGGAGGCCTGGGCCTCGACGGCACCCCCGTCGTCCTCGAGGCCCAGGCGGTATCGGGCGGTCTGATGACCGGCGGAACCCAGGTAGATCTCGTTGAGCGCCACGAGCCGCTGCGTGTCGTCGGCGACCGCCTCGACCATCGTCAGCTCGTCGGCACCCGTGGCCGCGGCGGTGACCGAGGCCAGCAGTACGGCCGCCCGCCGCGGCCGGTGCCGTACCAGCACCCCCGGGTTGCGGCCGGGGTCGGTGTCGATGCCGATCACCGGCTGGCCGTCCAGGTACTTGGCCACGTTCGCCACCAGCCCGTCCTGGCCGACCACCACGACCACGTCCTCCGGCGCGAACAGGAAGCGGTCCAGGTCGGCCCGCTCGACCCGGGCCTGGCGCCAGGCCGGCGGCACCGCCGAGGTCACCTCGGCGAGCGCCCGCCGGGTGCGGCGGTGCCGTTCGGCGACCTCGGCCATGTCCCGGCCGCGGGAGGCGAGGAAGAAGGCGGCCTGGCCGTGCGTGCCGTGCCGGGCCACCAACTCCTCGTACTCCGTGGTCCGGTGGACCAGCACGGCACGTGGCGCGAGGCTCACTCCCGCTCCCCGCCCAGCCTGGCCAGCAGCCCGGTCAGCACGTCCGGCGACACGGTCACGCTGTCGATGCGCGGCAGGTTTTCGGCGAGCCGCGCGCCGGTGAGGGCGTGCAGCGTGGCCACGTCCGCCTCGCCGTGCACCCGCAGCCAGGCCGCCTGCGCCGCGGCCCGCGCCTCGCCGACCTCCCGCGCCCCCGCGGCCTCGGCCCGCGCGAGCGTGACCGCCCGGGCCGCCTCCGCCTCGCCCAGCTTCACGGACCGGGCCGCCTCCGCCTCCGCCAGCCGCAGGGTGCGGGCCGCTTCGGCGTCCGCCAGCTTCACGGATCTGGCCGCCTCCGCCTCCGCCAGCTTCACCGTCCGGGTCGCCTCCGCCGCGGCCCGGACGGAGTCCGCCGCCGCGTGCTCCTCGGCCTCGCGCCGCGCGTTGGTGCCCCGCTGCTCGACCAGCTGCTCCTCGCGGCGGGCCAGTTCGATCTGGCTCTCCAGTTCGTTCTCGGCGATCGCCCGCTCCCGCTCGACGGCCACCGCGCGCCGCTCGTACGTCGCCCGGTCGGCCTCCTGCTGGATCTGCTCGCGGGCCGGGGTGCGCAGCGCCCGCTCCACCTCGGGCTCCGGCCGCAGCGCCATCACCCGGACGGCCACCACCTCGATGCCGGTGGCGGGCAGCCGCGGTTCCGCCGCCAGGCCGGCCGCGATCCGCTCCCGGACCACCGCCACCCCGTCCACCAGCGCCCGCGCCAGCGGAGTGCGGGCCAGCACGTCCAGCGCGTGCTGCTGGGCCGTCTCGGTCAGCAGGGTGCCGAGCTGTTCGAGGGGGGTGCCGCGCCAGACACCGGTGTCCGGGTCGATGGAGAAGTCGAGGCGGGCGGCCGCGACGGCCGGGTCGCCGACGCGGTAGGTGACGGTCGCCTGGACCGCCACGTCCTGGAAGTCGGCCGTGCGGGCGTGGAACGTCATCGTCAGCTCGCGGTCGTCCACCGGCACCTCGGAGATGGCCGCGGTCAGCGCGCGGAACCAGAAACTGAGCCCCGGACCGTCGTGCAGCAGCTTCTCGCCCCGGTGGTGTCTGACGTGCGCCGTCGGCGCGCCGCGCAGATGCCGCCAGCCCAGGCGCCGGGTGATGTCGGCCATGGAGTCCCCCCTCGGGATTTAGAGTCAGTATGACAATAATCGCGCCCGCATCGTTTGTCGTCAAGAGGACGAGAAGAGGAATCGGCCCGGCGGCCGGGACAAGAAACGGCCGAGCAGGGGGTGAACACGGGCCGCGGTGGTCAGGATGGAGGCATGGGATTCCATGTCGACTCCGAGGCCGGGCGGCTGCGCCGCGTCATCCTGCACCGGCCGGATCTGGAGCTCAAAAGGCTCACCCCGAGCAACAAGGACGCCCTCCTCTTCGACGACGTCCTCTGGGTGCGCCGGGCCCGGGCCGAGCACGACGGGTTCGCCGACGTGCTGCGCGACCGCGGCGTCGCCGTCCATCTCTTCGGCGACCTGCTCGAGGAGGCGCTGGCGATCCCGGCCGCCCGCACCCTCATCCTGGACCGGGTCTTCGATGAGAAGGAGTACGGCCCGCTCGCCACCGACCACCTGCGCGCCGCCTTCGAGAAAATGCCGGCGCGCGAGCTGGCCGAGGCGCTGGTCGGCGGCATGACCAAGCGGGAGTTCCTGGCCGCCCACGAGGAGCCCACCTCGGTCCGCTTCCACGTCATGGACCTCGACGACTTCCTCCTCCAGCCGCTCCCCAACCACCTCTTCACCCGCGACACCTCCGCCTGGGTCTACGACGGCGTCTCCATCAACGCCATGCGCTGGCCCGCCCGGCAGCGCGAGACCGTGCACTTCGAGGCGATCTACCGGCACCACCCGCTCTTCCGCGGCGAAACGTTCCATGTCTGGTCGGAGGGGCAGGCCGCCTACCCCTCCACCATCGAGGGCGGCGACGTCCTGGTGATCGGCAACGGCGCGGTCCTGATCGGGATGAGCGAGCGCACCACCCCGCAGGCCGTCGAGATGCTCGCGCACGAACTGTTCGCGGCCGGCTCGGCGCGGAGCATCGTCGCCCTGGACATGCCGAAGCGGCGCGCCTTCATGCACCTCGACACGGTGATGACGATGGTCGACGGCGACACCTTCACCCAGTACGCCGGGCTCGGCATGCTCCGGTCGTACACCATCGAACCGGGTACCGACGACAAGGAGCTCAAGGTCACCGACCATCCGCCGGAGCACATGCACCGGGCGATCGCCGCCGCCCTCGGCCTCAGTGAGATCCGGGTCCTGACCGCCACCCAGGACGTGCACGCGGCCGAGCGCGAACAGTGGGACGACGGCTGCAACGTCCTCGCCGTCGAACCCGGTGTGGTCGTCGCCTACGAACGCAACTCCACCACCAACACCCATCTGCGCAAGCAGGGCATCGAGGTGATCGAGATCCCGGGCAGCGAGCTGGGGCGGGGGAGGGGCGGACCGCGGTGCATGAGCTGTCCGGTGCAGCGGGATGCCGTGTGACGCGAGACGGGGTGTTGTGTGTCGTGTGACGCGTGTCGTGTGACGCGTGACGTGTGACATTCCACAGGGCCACCCCAGGGAAGTGCCTGTATAGAAATGTGAAGCATCGTATATACTTCCAAAGTCCCTGAAGCTGATGACCCCTACCGCTGGAGCGCCCCATGGCGACTGTCCCGACCGCCCTCGCCGGCCGCCACTTCCTCAAGGAGCTGGACTTCACCCAGGAGGAGTTCCGCGGGCTGGTCGAGCTGGCCGCCGAGCTGAAGGCGGCCAAGAAGGCCGGGACCGAGACGCAGTACCTGCGCGGGAAGAACATCGCCCTGGTCTTCGAGAAGACCTCCACCCGCACCCGCTGCGCCTTCGAGGTCGCCGCCGCCGACCAGGGCGCTTCCACCACCTACCTCGACCCGGCCGGCTCGCAGCTCGGGCACAAGGAGTCGGTGAAGGACACCGCCCGGGTCCTCGGCCGGATGTACGACGCGATCGAGTACCGCGGGCACGGCCAGGGCGTCGTCGAGGAGCTGGCCGCGTTCGCCGGGGTGCCCGTCTACAACGGCCTCACCGACGAGTGGCACCCCACCCAGATGCTCGCCGACGTGCTCACCATGACCGAGCACTGCGACAAGCCGCTCGCGGAGATCGCCTTCGCCTACCTCGGCGACGCCCGTTACAACATGGGCAACTCCTACCTCGTCACCGGCGCCCTGCTCGGCATGGACGTCCGGATCGTCGCGCCCCGGCTGCTGTGGCCGGACGAGACCATCGTCGAGCTGGCCCAGCAACTCGCCGACGCGTCCGGCGCCCGGATCACCCTCACCGAGGACGTGAAGGACGGCGTGCGCGACACCGACTTCGTCGCCACCGACGTCTGGGTGTCGATGGGGGAGCCCAAGGAGGTCTGGGACGAGCGCATCGCGCTGCTCGGGCCCTACGCCGTCACCATGGACGTGCTGCGCGCCACCGGCAACGCCGACGTCAAGTTCCTGCACTGCCTGCCGGCCTTCCACGACCTCGGCACCGTCGTCGGCCGCGAGATCCACGAACGGCACGGGCTGACCGAGCTGGAGGTCACCGACGAGGTGTTCGAGTCCGAGCACTCGGTCGTCTTCGACGAGGCCGAGAACCGGATGCACACCATCAAGGCGGTCCTGGTGGCCACGCTCGCCTGACCAGCCCCGGTCATTGCCCCGCTACGTCGGTCACGGGCGCCGGAACTCCACGCCGGCCGTGGCCGGGAACGACGCGGTCACGCCGGACGCCACTGACGCGGTACCACGGGAAGCCTGAACCACACCGCCTTGCCGGACTCGGTGGGGCGGTGCCCGCACGACGAGCTCAGGGCGCGGATCAGCAGCAGGCCGCGCCCGCCCTCCTGCATGGGGTCGGGCTCCTCGATCACCGGACGGGTGAGATGGCCGGGCGGCGCCGGGTCCGGGTCGTGCACCTCGACCTTGCAGCCCCCCGGCATCAGCTCGACGACCAGCTCTATCGTCCCCCGGCCGGCGGTGTGCTCCACGGCGTTGGCGACCAGCTCCGCGGTGAGCAGCTCGGCGGTGTCGGCATCGGCCGCGTGGTCGGTCTCCTCCATCGCCGAACGCACCAGAGCACGCGCGACCGGCACGGCCGCGACGGTGTGCGGCAGCGCGATACGCCAGGAGGCGGCTGCGGAAGGTGGTTCGTACACGGCGATTCCGTTCATGGCGCAGGCGATCACTGCTTGTCCTGCTTTCAACTGTAGGAATGGTACGGGTCCCGTCCCAGAGGCCATCGGCGCCCCCCTGGCGGGACCTTCGTCCCGGTAACGGGTGGCTTACCCCGGCCCTGGGCCCCGCTCGCACATCCGGCTCCGTTGTTACCGCGCTATTGACGCGCTGTGACCTTGTGACACGGCACATACAAAAGAGCCCCCGGTGTCCGGGGGCTCTTTCGCGGCGGCGGGGGTCAGCCGAACTCGACCATCCCCGCCGTCAGCGTCGCGCCGTCCGCCGGGTCGATCAGGATGAACGCGCCGGTACGGCGGGAGACCGCGTAGGCGTCCAGGGGCAGCGGCTCGGCGCTGCGCAGGGTGATCCGGCCCAGGTCGTTGGCGATCAGCGAGGTGGCGCCCGCCAGGTCCCGGACGATCGCCTTGACGGTCCGGGTCGCGTGCTTGAGCAGCACCCGGTCGCCCACCCTGAGCGGCCGGTCGGCCAGATGGCACACGGCCGCCGTCACGTCCTTGGTGAGCACGGGCGCCTCGGGACCCGCCGTCATCATGTCGCCGCGCGAGACGTCCCGCTGGTCGGCCAGGCGCACCCCGACGGACTGCGGGGCGTGGGCCGTCTCGACCCCGGTGCCGAGCACGTCGATCGCCGCGATCGTGGAGGTCTCCCCGGACGGGTGGACGGTGACCCGGTCGCCGACCCGCAGCGAGCCGGAGACCAGCTGGCCCGCGTAGTGCCGGATGTCCCCGTGCCGGATGACGTACTGGACCGGGAAGCGGGCCGGGGCGTCGGCCGCGTCCGCGGCCACCGGGACGTTCTCCAGGAACTCCAGGAGCGCCGGGCCGTCGTACCAGTCCATGTGCGCGGAACGGTCGACGACGTTGTCGCCCACCAGCGCCGAGACCGGGATCGCGGTGACCTCGGGGAGCCCCAGCTCGGCGGTCTGGGCGGTGAAGTCGGCGACGATCCGCTCGAACTCGGCCCGCTCGTAGCCGACCAGGTCCATCTTGTTGACGGCGAGGACGACGTGCGGGACCCGGAGCAGGGCGGCCACGGCCGCGTGCCGGCGGGTCTGCTCGACGACCCCGTTGCGGGCGTCGATCAGGACGATCGCCAGCTCGGCGGTGGAGGCGCCGGTGACCATGTTGCGGGTGTACTGCACGTGGCCGGGGGTGTCGGCGAGGATGAAGCGGCGCTTCGGGGTGGCGA
>NZ_JBFBJL010000014.1:0-186058 GCF_040686075.1 Streptomyces sp. NPDC086519 | reverse complement strand
CTCCTCTTCAACAACCGCATCTACGGCCTGACGAAGGGGCAGTACTCGCCGACGTCAGAGGTCGGCAAGATCACCAAGTCCACACCGATGGGTTCACTGGACGCCCCGTTCAACCCGGTGTCGCTGGCGATCGGCGCCGAGGCGTCCTTCGTCGCCCGCACGATCGACTCCGACCGCAAGCACCTCACCGAGGTGCTGCGCGCGGCCGCCGCCCACCCGGGCACGGCCCTGATCGAGATCTACCAGAACTGCAACATCTTCAACGACGGCGCCTTCGACGCCCTCAAGGACAAGCAGTCCGCCCAGGAGGCGGTGATCCGCCTGGAGCACGGGCAGCCCATCCGCTTCGGCACGGACGGCGCGCGCGGCGTCGTACGCGACCGCCTCACCGGCGACCTGAAGGTCATCGACGTGACCGCGGACAACGAGTCCGACATCCTCGTCCACGACGCCCACGCGTCCTCCCCCACCACGGCGTTCGCACTGTCCCGGCTGGCCGATCCGGACACCCTGCACCACACGCCCCTCGGCATCTTCCGCTCGGTCGAACGGCCCGTCTACGACGTGCAGATGTCCGAGCAGCTGGACACCGCGGTCGAGCAGCACGGCAAGGGCGACCTGGCGGCGCTGCTGGCCGGCGGGGACACCTGGACGGTTGTGGGCTGAGCTCCTGAGGTCACCAGTGGGGCCCGGACACGCCGTCCGGGCCCCACTTTCGTGTCTGTACCGGGGCTTTCGTGTCAGTACGGGGCCTTCGTGTCAGTACGGGGGCTTTCATGTCCGTACGGTGGTATTCGCGTCCATACGGTGGCATTCGTATTCGTACGGGGCTGGGGGGCTCAGGGGCCTTCAGGAGCGCTTCGCGTCGTCGTACGCCTTCCGGGCCCGCTCCACGTCCGCCATCCGCCGCTCGGTCCACAGCGCCAGGTCCCGCACCTGGCGGGCGGCCTCGTGGCCCAGGCCGGTGAGGGAGTAGTCGACGCGGGGTGGGATGACGGGCTTGGCGTCCCGGTGCACGAGGCCGTCGCGTTCCAGGGTCTGGAGGGTCTGGGTGAGCATCTTCTCGCTGACCCGGCCGATCGCGCGGCGCAGTTCGCTGAAGCGGTGCGGACGGTCCAGGAGCTGGATCAGGACTAGGACGCCCCAGCGGCTGGTGACGTGCTCCAGGACCAGGCGGTACGGGCACATCTCCGCGCCGACGACGTACTTCGCGGCGGCGGTACCGGCGTCCGGGGTACCTTCCGAGGTGCTTACGGTCATGCCAGTACCTTACTTCAAAGTGGGTACTTTCTTTTGGTTAGCGCACCTCCTAGGGTTAGTGGCATCCGCACCCCACAAGGAGATCGCACACCATGAGCATCGTTGTCACCGGAGCCACCGGACACCTCGGCCGTCACGTAGTGACGCAGCTGCTGGAGAAGGTCCCGGCCGATCAGATCACCGCCGTCGTCCGCGACGCGGCCAAGGCCGACGACTTCGCCGCCCGGGGCGTGAAGATCGCCGTCGCGGACTACAACGCCCCCGAGACCTTCGACGGCCTCTTCGCCGCCGGCGACAAGGTGCTGCTGATCTCCGGCAACGAGTTCGACAAGGGCCGCCCCGCCCAGCACAAGGTCGTCATCGACGCAGCCAAGGCGGCCGGCGTGGCCCTGCTGGCGTACACCAGCGCCCCGGGCAGCCTGAAGGCCTCGCTGGTGGACGACCACCGCGCCACCGAGGAGGCCCTGCTCGCCTCCGGCCTGCCGTACACCCTGCTGCGCAACGGCTGGTACCACGAGAACTACACCGAGAACCTCGCCCCGGTCCTGGAGCACAACGCCGTCGTCGCGGCCGCCGGCGAGGGCCGCGTCTCCTCCGCCTCCCGCGCCGACTACGCGGCCGCCGCGGCCGCCGTGCTGACCGGCGAGGGCCACGAGAACCAGACGTACGAGCTGGGCGGCGACGTCGCCTGGAGCTTCGCCGAGTACGCGGCCGAGCTGAGCGCGCAGACCGGCAGGGAGATCGCCTACAACGCCGTGCCCGGCGAGGTGCTCCAGGGCATCCTGACGGGCGCCGGCGTGCCGGAGATGTTCGCCGCGATCCTGGTCGGCGTCGACGCGTCGATCGCCAAGGGCGAGCTGGTCGTGGACTCCGGCGACCTCGCCCGCCTGGTCGGCCGCCCGACCTCCCCGATCTCCGAGGCGATCGCCGCCGCGCTCAAGTAGGCCTCCGGAGAGACAGCACCCCGGGCTGTCATGACCGTATACCGATACGGCCATGACAGCCCGGGGTGCTCGGCGCTACCTTCGTCCCGGCGGTGTACCGAAGCTGGGTGTGAGGAGGGCCGGTGGCCGACATATCGAAGGGCGAGCGGCGGACAGGACTGGTGAACGGCTTCGCGGCCTACGGCATGTGGGGACTGGTTCCGCTGTTCTGGCCGCTGCTGAAGCCCGCCGGGTCGGTGGAGATCCTGGCCCACCGGATGGTGTGGTCCCTCGTCTTCGTCGCCGTCGCACTCGTCTTCGTACGACGCTGGGCCTGGGCCGGTGAGCTGCTGCGGCAGCCGCGCCGGCTGGCCCTGGTGGCGGTCGCCGCCGCCGTGATCACCGTCAACTGGGGCGTCTACATCTGGTCCGTGAACGCCGGGCACGTGGTCGAGGCCTCCCTCGGCTACTTCATCAACCCCCTCGTCACCATCGCCATGGGCGTGCTCCTGCTGAAGGAACGGCTGCGACCCGCGCAGTGGGCGGCGGTGGGCATCGGTGTCGCCGCCGTCGCCGTGCTGACCGTCGGCTACGGGCAGCCGCCGTGGATCTCCCTCGTCCTCGCCTGCTCCTTCGCCACCTACGGGCTCGTCAAGAAGAAGGTCAACCTCGGCGGCATCGAGTCACTCGCGGCGGAGACCGCGATCCAGTTCCTGCCCGCGCTCGGCTATCTGCTGTGGCTGACCGGCCACGGCGAGTCCGGCTTCCTCGACCACGGCGCCGGGCACGCGGCCCTGCTGGCCTCCACCGGCATCGTCACCGCGGTCCCGCTGGTCTGCTTCGGCGCCGCCGCGATCCGCGTCCCGCTCTCCACGCTCGGCCTGTTGCAGTACCTGGCGCCCGTCTTCCAGTTCCTCTGCGGCATCCTCTACTTCCACGAGGCCATGCCCGCCGAGCGCTGGGCCGGCTTCGCCCTGGTCTGGCTCGCCCTCGCCCTGCTCACCTGGGACGCGTTGCGCACCGCCCACCGGGCCGCCCGGGCGCTCGCGGCGGCGCCCGTACCACGGCCGGCGGCCCCGGTCGCGGAGACTCCCGCAAGTCAGGTGTGACGGTCACAGCCGTCGGCTATAAGTGGGCCCCATGACGCAGACGCCCGCACCCCTGCACTGGAAGCTCGTCGTCGACGCCCGCGACCCGCACGCGCAGGCCGACTTCTGGGCCGCCGCACTGCACTACGTGGCCGAGGACAACAGCGCGCTCGTCGAACACCTGCTGGAAGTGGGCGCGCTGACCGGTGCGGCCACCGTGGAGTACCACGGCCGTGCCGCCTTCCGCGACCTGATCGCCGTACGGCACCCGGACGATCCGTACGACGAGGAGCGTGGCACGGGGCTGGGTCGGCGGGTGCTGTTCCAGCGGGTGCCGGAGGCGAAGTCCGGCAAGAACCGGCTCCACATCGACCTGCACGCCGGCGAGGGGCAACGGGCGGACGAGGTGGCACGCCTGGAGGCGCTGGGCGCGACCGTGGTGCGGCACGTCTCGGGGCCCTCCGGGGCATGGACCGTGATGGCCGATCCGGAGGGCAACGAGTTCTGCGTGCAGTGACGACGGCGCTCAGGCGTTCCCGGCCGCGCGGCGGGCGCGTTCCGTCAGGCGGGCCATCCGGGCCCGGGCCGACTCCAGTTCCTCGACGTCGTCGGCCGCCGGGCCGCCCTCGGCGGTGAGCCGCGTCCACAGGTCGATCAGCTCGCGGCCGAGGCGCAGCCCGTGCTCGGGGTCGCGCACCGCGCGCCAGGCGGTCGCCGCGCTCCGCACGTTCCCGTACGCCGCCTCGCCGTCCCGTGTCTGCCGACGTTGCCGGGCCAGGTCCAGGGAGAGGTGGAAGGCCCGCACCGGGTCACCCGCGAGGTAGGAGATGTACGCGGTCAGCTCGCCCAGGTGCAGCACCTCGGTGTGGCTGTCGCCGAGGGCCGCGGCGGCCTCGGCGGCGGTTCGCTCCGCGAGCTCGGCCGCCGCTTCGATACGGCCCGTGCGGACCGCTTCGTTGATCCGCGCCACCGGCTCGGTGAGCAGCGCGGCCCCTTCCGCCGTCAACGTCACGGGTTCGTCCCCGAGCACCTCCTCGGCGACCGCGTCGAAACCGCGGGCGGGGGTGGGGGCGGACCGGAGGTCGGGGTCGGGGTCGGAGTTCCGGTCCCGGTCCCGGTCGGCCACCGGCTCTTCGGGGGCGGGTACGGGGGCCGTCTCAGGGGCCGGGACGGGGCTCATCACGGGTGGCGGGCCGAAGACGCCGGTGGGCGGCTGGACGGTGCCCGCAGCGGACGGCAGGGGCAAAGCGGCGGCCGACGGTACGGGTGGTGTCGGCGGGGCGGCGGGTGGCTGCGGCACCGCCTGCAGAAGGACCGCCGAGGCGGCTTCCATCGCCGCGGGTTGTTCCGTCGCCGCGGGTTGTTCCGTCGCCGCGGGTTGTTCCGTCGCCGCGGGTTGTTCCGTCGGCTCGGTGGCCGGTGCTGCCAGCCGTACCGGGTCGCCGGTGAAGCTGCTGGAGCCGTCCAGGTTCACCTGGAGGGGGACGACGTAGCCGATGCGCGTGTCGTGGACGGTGGCGAGGACCGGGCGGCCTGCGGCGCGGGCCAGGCACTGGAGGTGGTTGAGGACCGCCTGCTGGGGTTCCTCACCGGGGCCGGGGAGCAGCGGTACGCCGTCCACGGACACGGCCGACCCGGCTACCCGGACGTCGACCGGTGCCAGGCGTCCCTCCTGCTGGACTTCCCGCTTCTCCTCGCGGCTGAGTCGGGACATCGGCCCTCATTCCCCCGGCACCATCCGGTCGTGCTCCGGTCGTACTCGTGCGTATGGTCCAGTCTCGCCGCTCTGCACGGCTCCCGCGTCACCATGACGTCACAGCCTCGCACCAGGAAGGGGCACCCGGCGGGGGCGGCGGCGGATGCCGACCGCACGGCCCGGCTAGGCGGTGATGTCCCTCGTCGTGAACCGCGCCCAGGCCGCCGATCCGAACACCGCCGTGTACAGGGCCTGCAGCTCCAGGTTCTTGACCAGGTCGTCCCAGTAGACGGGGTCGCGTATCAGGTCGGCGAAGGACAGCCAGTAGTGGGAGAACAAGTACGGCTGGAGCGCGTGCAGCTGGGGTATCTGGTCGAGGATCTGGACGGTGATGAGCAGGCCCACGGTCGTCGCCATCGCCGCGATGCCGCTGTTGGTCAGGGTGGACACGAACAGGCCGAGGGCGGCGACGCCGGCCAGGGACACGGCGACCACCAGGGCTATCAGCAGGGCGCGGCCGAGGCCGTCGGCGAAGGAGATCCGGGTGCCGGAGATCGTCGTCAGGTCGCCGAGCGGGAAGAGGAGCGCGCCGACGGCGAGCGCGGAGGCGGCCACCACCAGGGTCGCGACCAGGCAGAAGGCCATCGTGGTCGCGTACTTGGTGAGCAGCAGGCGGGTGCGGCCCGCTGGGGCGACCAGCAGATAGCGCAGGGTGCCCGCGTCGGCCTCGCCCGCGATCGCGTCCCCGGCGACCACTCCGACGGCCATCGGCAGGAAGAACGGGAGAGTCGCGGCCAGCGCCGTGAACACCAGGAACAGTCCGTTGTTGGTGACCTGGGTGATGAAGGCCGGGCCCTCGCCGCCGCGGCCTGCCTGCCCGCCGCCCCGCGTCTCGATCCTGACCGACACGCCGACGAGGACGGGCACCGCCGCCAGTACGCCCAGCAGGGCGACGGTGCGCCAGCGCCGGAACGTGGTGACGAGCTCGCTGCGCAGCAACCCGAGGCTCCACACCGGGTTCGGCCGGACGGCCGCCGGGTCCGCGACGGCCAGGTCAGCCCGCGACATCGAAACCCTCCCCGGTCAGTGCCACGAAGGCGTCCTCCAGCGAGGCCCGTTCCACGGTGAAGCCGCGGACCCGGACGCCCGCCGTGACGAGCGCCGCGTTCACCTCGGCGAGGTCGCGCTCGGGCGGCTCGCCGGTCACCCGGTCCTCGGCGGCGACGACGTCCGCGACGCCCTGTTCCTTGAGCACCCGGGCCGCCTCCACGGGGTCCGGGGTGATCACCACGAGCCGGCCGCGGGCCCCGGCCGCCAGGTCGGCGACCGCGCCCTGGGCGATCAGCCGGCCCTGGGCCATCACGGCGGCGTGGGTGCAGACCTGCTCGATCTCGTCGAGGAGGTGGGAGGAGAGGAACACGGTCGTGCCGTCCTCCGCCAGTTCCCGCACCAGGGTGCGGATCTCCCGCATGCCCTGGGGGTCGAGGCCGTTGGTCGGCTCGTCCAGGACCAGCAGCTTGCGGGGCTGGAGCAGCGCGGCGGCGAGGCCCAGGCGCTGCTTCATGCCGAGGGAGTAGGCCTTCGCCTTCTTCGCCGCGGCGGCCGCCAGGCCCACCCGGTCCAGCGCGGCCTCGACGCGTGCGCGCCGGGTGCGGGGGTCGGCGGTCGGGTCGGCGGCGTCGTACCGCAGCAGGTTGTCGCGGCCGGAGAGGAAGCCGTACAGCGCCGGGCCCTCGATGAGGGCGCCGACCTGGGGCAGTACGACGCGGGAGGCGCGCGGCATCGGGTGGCCGAGGACGCGGGCCGTGCCCGAGGTGGGCTCGATCAGGCCCATCAGCATGCGGATGGTGGTGGTCTTGCCGGAGCCGTTCGGGCCGAGGAAGCCGAAGACGCTGCCCGCGGGGACGGTCAGGTCGAGACCGTCCACGGCGAGCTGTCCGCCGCGGTAGCGCTTGGTGAGGCCGTGGGTGTCGATGACACCCGCTCCCACCGGGGCGTCGGCCTCCGGTTTCCCGGCGGCCCCGAGGGCCCCGGCTTTCTCCGGGTCCTCCGGCTGCCGTTCCGTGGCGGACGGTCGGTCCATCGGCTCCCTCGATTCCTCGTGCGGCAAAGGGTACTTACCGCCCCGCGCCGCAACCGCACGGCCCCGGACTAGCCCGCGTTCGCCGCCTTCACCAGCGCCGCCTTGTCCACGGCACCGACGTACACCTTGCCGTCGTCCGTGATCAGGGCGTTGATCAGCCGGGTGGAGAAGACGGTGCCCTTGCCGAACTTGCCGGAGACGGGGTCGCCGAGCGAGCCGAGGAAGCCGCCCAGGTCGCCGCCACCGGAGGCGGAGCCGCTGGGCAGGCCACCCTTGCTGCCGGTGTCGAGGACGGCTATGGAGTTCCAGCCCTTGCCGAGGACCTTGAAGCCGGACTCGTCGAGGCCCTTGGCGGAGCCGTGGCCGGGCGTCTCGGAGGACTTGCCGCCCTGGTCCGCCCCGCTGCCCTCGCGCGTCTTGCCGGCCTTGCCGGCCTTGTCGGCCTTGTCGGCCTTGTCGCCCTCGGTGACCTTGGCACCCTTGGGCGGGGTGAAGTCGAAGGTGGAGGCGGCCGGCTTCGCGAAGCTGACCTGGGTGTAGCCGACGTCGACCACGGCCGCGCCGCCGCTCGACGGCGTGAGCGTGAACTTCAGCGGTGTGCCGGTCCTGGCGTCCACCGCGATGCTGATCGCGCCGGCCGTCGTACCGGACTGCTTGGGCTTGATGACGAGCCGGTAGGCGTCGCGGCCGGCGACCTGGGCGGTGCCGTCGACGGTCACCGAGGTGGTGCCGTCGACCGACTTGAGGAACTCGTCGGCGAAGTCCTTGGGCGTGGCCGGTACTTCGTGCTGCTCGGCCTTGCCGGAGTCGGCGGCGGTGGAGTGGTAGACCTCGTTGGACTTGCTGTCGTAGCCCCACACGTCGGTGCCGTTGTGGATGAGGCTGTACTCGGCGCCGCTCTCCAGCACCGACACCTTCTGCTTCTCGGGGCCGTCGGCGGCCACTCGCAGGGTGTGCACGCCGGAGGCCAGCTCGGTGAGCTTGCCGGTCGGGTCGGCGGACGAGCCGCCGCCGCTGCCCTGGGTCGCCCCGGACAGCAGGCTGCTCTCCAGACCGCCGAGGTCGGGCAGGCCGAGGTCGGTGCTGATCTTCACGGTGCCGGACAGTTGCTGCACGTCCGACTTGGCGATCTTGTCGATGAGTTCCTGCGCGGTGATCTTCGGCAGGTCGGGGTCACCGGAGTCGGCGAGCGCCGGGACCAGGCCGATGGTGGCCGCGGCCACCCCCACCACCGCGAGCGGGACGCCGTACCGTGCGGCCTTGCGACGCCGCTCGGCTCGCAACTCGTCGCGCAGCTCGTCGTCGGCCTGCGCGGCCCCCGTGCTGTCGTCGGATTCGTACGGTGCCATGTGTGCCTTACCTCCGTCGTCGGCGGCGGCCGTCCTCGCACGTGTCCCACCCTGAGCCGCCATTCTCACCCGAACCGGTGAGTGGTGGTGATTTCCGTGGTTTCCATCTCACCAAATGGGGCGCGCGGAAGCGTCAGACCACGGAGCCAACTCCATGTACACCTGCGGTATGACACAAGGGTGGAGGCGCCTTCCGTGACCCGTAGGGGTCGTACGGCGAAGGCGCCTCCTGTCACGTGCCGTAGGGCGCGACCGCTGCGGGGCCGGCAGGGCCCGCCGGAGTCATCCGGCGCGGTGCACCACCGCGTCGCACAGCTCCACCAGCGCGGCCTTCGGATCGCACTCCGGGAGCGGAGCCAGCACGGCCCGCGCCTCCTCCGCGTACCGGACCGCGTCCCGGCGAGCCAGCTCCAGCGCGGGATGCGCCCGGAGCGCCGCCAGGGCCTCCGCGTGCCGCGCGTCGTCCGTGAGGTCGGAGTCCAGCAGTTCGCACAGGGCGATGTCCTCGGCCAGCCCCAGCCGGGCCGCCCGTTCCCGCAGCCGCAGCACCGGAAGCGTGGGCACGCCCTCGCGGAGGTCGGTTCCCGGGGTCTTCCCGGACTCCTGGGAGTCGGAGGCGATGTCCAGGACGTCGTCGGCGAGCTGGAAGGCGACACCGAGACGTTCGCCGTACTGGGTGAGGACGTCGACGACCGTCTCGTCGGCGCCGGACAGCATCGCGCCGAAGCGGCAGGAGACAGCGACCAGCGAGCCGGTCTTGCCGCCCAGCACGTCGAGGTAGTGCTCTACCGGGTCACGGCCGTCCGTCGGACCCGCCGTCTCCAGGATCTGGCCGGTCACCAGCCGTTCGAACGCGAGGGCCTGGACCCGGACCGCCTCGGGACCGAGGTCGGCGAGGATCTGGGAGGCGCGGGCGAAGAGGAAGTCACCCGTGAGGACGGCGAGCGAATTACCCCAGCGGGTGTTGGCGCTGTCGACACCGCGTCGCACGGAGGCCTCGTCCATGACGTCGTCGTGGTAGAGCGTGGCCAGGTGCGTGAGCTCGACGACGACGGCCGACGGCACGACACCCGGCGCGTACGGGTCGCCGAACTGCGCGGCGAGCATCACCAGCAGCGGACGGAACCGCTTCCCCCCGGCCCGTACGAGGTGCTGCGCGGCCTCCGTGATGAACGGGACCTCGCTCTTGGTGGCTTCTAGCAAGCCTTCCTCGACAGCCGTCAATCCGGCCTGGACATCGGCTTCCAGAGCCTGGTCCCGCACGCTCAGCCCGAACGGCCCGACGACGGTCACGAGGGGTCTCCTGTCTGCTGGTGTCTACTGGCGATTACACGGTTTGTCGATAGGTCGCTGCCATCACTCAAGTCAGCGTATCCGGTCAGGTTTCGATCACCGATAGCGCCCACGGTTACACCCCGGGCGCTATCGGATCACGACCGTTATGTTTTTGATCAGCCGATACGACCCGACATCCACTGACTTAACAGGAAGTGCGGACAGTTGTCCCGAACCATGGCGCAGGCCGTGTCCCGCACCGGGGCGGACGCCGGGTTCGAGCCCGGGGACGCGCCCGGCGTCCCGTCCCGCGACGAGTCTCCCGACTGACTGCTGCCCGGAAACCGCCCTTTCTCTCCCGGCTCTCCCGGCTCTCCCGGCCGACATCACCTGCCCGGGCGTACCCCCTCCGCCGGCCGTCGAAGCCGACGGAGGCACCCGATGCGCGCACGGCGACACCTCGCGCACCTCCGCACGCCCTTCTTCCACGAGATCACGCACGACGCCCTCCGCCTCCCCTTGATCTGCATCCCCTCGATCGGAGCGGCCATCACGGCCCGCGTCACGGACGACCACCATGACAACGACACGCACCGCAGCGGAGGTTCCGCCCTCGCGGCGGACACGCGCCCCGGAGGAGGCTCCCGGGGGCCCGCCCCCCACCCCCAACATGACGAGCGTCACGTACCCACCCCACGGCCACCGGGTGCTCCGGAGGGTTGAGGGGGGGCCGAGCGGCGAGGCGGACTCGCGCCGGACACAGACCAGCAATTCGGACTTATGGCTGAAATTGACCCTAATGTCGCCCATTCCATCACTCCGAAGCGGGCGATTCATGCAAATGCGGGCGGGGTTTTAAAATGTTGAACCCTGAAATAGACGGATTCCATGAATCCCTCATGTCTGATTTGCGGTTATTGCGTTCCCGTGAAGTAGGTCACGTGACCTGGGCGACACCAGGCCACAAGCCGCCCCGTTCTTCCCTTTACCCGTGGGCCAGTTGAGGATTGGCGACCGCAAAGGATCAAGTACCACATACGCCTCAGTTCAAGGTCAATCGGTGTGTTCTGTGAATCGACCACTTGTTTCGGACATGTGCTCTCGCATACGTTCCCGCTCGCCGGGCGGACGCCGAATCCTGCCGCCGCCCGTCTTGACCCATCGACGAGTCCATTCGCAGGCAGGAGCGGGGGAACCAGGTAAGTCGCCGGACCGGGCGGCCGACGTCACCAACAGACGTCGTTCCGGAACGGCTAGGGGTGAAGTCGCATCGTCTTCGGGCGGTGCGGCCGGGCACTCCCCGGGCCCGAACCCGACAGCTCACCTCGCAGGCGACGGAGAGGAACTTCGCCATGCCTGCTGCCGTTCAGAACCGCCGTACCCGCATCGCCCGCACGCTCGTCGTCGCCTGCACCGGCGCCGCCCTCCTCGGCCTCCCGCTCATCGGGGCGACCGCCGCCTCCGCCGCCACCTCCTCCACCACCACGGCGGCCTCGACGACCCTCGCCGGGTACCCGAACAACCTCGACGGCTGGATCCGCGAGTCGCTCGCGATCATGTCGGAGAAGCACATCCCGGGCACCTACAACGGCATCTACCGCAACGTGATGCGGGAGTCCTCCGGCAACCCGAGGGCCATCAACCTCTGGGACTCCAACGCGGCCGCCGGCATCCCCTCCAAGGGCCTGCTCCAGGTGATCGCCCCGACGTTCAACACCTACCACGTGGCCGGCACGTCGTTCGACATCTACGACCCGGTCGCGAACATCACCGCCGCCTGCAACTACGCCGCCGCGCGGTACGGCTCGATCGACAACGTGCACGGCGCGTACTGATCGACGCCCCGCGTCAGTCGAAGAGTCTTTCGAGGACGACGGCGATGCCGTCGTCCTCGTTCGACGTGGTGATCTCGTCGGCCAGCGCCTTGAGTTCGGGGTGGGCGTTGCCCATCGCCACCCCGTAGGCGGCCCACTCGAACATGGGGATGTCGTTGGGCATGTCACCGAAGGCGATGGCCTGTTCGGAGTTCAGTCCCAGATGGTCGGCGGCCAGCGCGAGCCCGGTCGCCTTGGTCACCCCGCACGGCTGGAGCTCGACGGTCCCCGGCCCCGACATGGTGACCGTCGCCAGCGATCCGACCACCGAGCGGGCGGTGGCCGCCAGTTCGTCGTCGGACAGGGTGTGGTGGCGCAGCAGCACCTTGCTGATGGGCGCGCACCACAGGTCGTCACGCCGGGCGACGCGCAGCGCGGGCAGGGTGGGGTGGGGCATCAGATAGCCCGGCTCGATGAGCGTGAGCCCGTCCACGCCGTCCTGGTCGACGGCCGCGTACACCTGGCCGACCTCGGCCTCGATCTTGCCGAGCGCGGTCTCCGCCAGCTCCCGGTCCAGGGTGACCGACCACAGCAGCCGGTCCGCGCCGGCGTCGTACACCTGCGCGCCCTGGCCGCAGACCGCGAGTCCCGTGCAGCCGAGGTCGTCGAGGAGGGGGCGCACTCTCGGCGCGGGGCGGCCGGTCACCACGAGGTGCCGGGCACCGGCCCGGCCGGCCCGCGCGAGTGCGGCGAGCGACCGTTCCGAAAGGGTGTCGTCGGCACGCAGCAGCGTGCCGTCCAGGTCGGTGGCGACCAGTGAGTACGGGGAGGGTGCGACCATGATCAGAGAATACGGACAGCACGTCCCTGCGACTCACCACGTGTTTCGGCCTCAAGTGGCGCCCGCTGTCGCCGTGCTGGGGCCGGTTGACGCCTTTCGTCCTGTGCCGGTCCACGGCGACCGTCCGCACCCGCTCCGGTTCGGGCACCGGTCTCTGCTGGAACCACTCGCCATGGCCGACGAAGGCCTCCACCGGTTCGATGCCCTCGTCCCGGTCAGCGGACAGTCGCCGAACTTGACGATCGGGCCCGGCACGTCCCGGTCCGCCTCGAACGGCACGCTGACGGCATTCCTGGCCACGGGTCCCCCCACGGGTCCCCCTACGAACCGGACCCACCCCGCCCGTGTCCCCCAAAGGACGCCAAGCCGGAATCGACCACTCCGACAAGGCGTATCGGGACATTGCGAACTCTTTAGACACTGCCACGACAGTCGACTCACCCGTAACGTGTGGCGCGACCACATGGAATGCCGCGCAACGCCATAGAGACGTCGCCACATGGTCGGCCCCGTGCGGCACGGATGAGAGTGAGGCAGTCACCCCATGCCCCCCTTGCCCCCTTTCGAGGTCCCCGAGGGTGACCCCTTCGGCCCGCACAACCTTCCGTACGGCGTGTTCTCGACCTCCGGGAGCGCGGAACGGAGGGTCGGCGTCCGCCTCGGAGACCACGTCCTCGACGCCGGCGCCGCGGCCCTCGCGCTCGGCTCCCCGTACGCCTCCCTGCTCGCCCGCCCCACCCTCAACCCGCTGCTGGCCGCGGGCCGCACCGCCTGGTCGGACGTACGGCGCGCCCTGACCGCCTGGGTGACCGTGCCCGCGCACCGCGAGACGCTCACCCCCCTTTTCCACCCGCTGCCCGAGGTGACCCTGCACCTCCCGTTCGAGGTCGCCGACTACGTCGACTTCTACGCCTCGGAGAACCACGCCCGAAACGCCGGCCGCATCTTCCGCCCCGACGCCGCCGAACCGCTCACCCCCAACTGGAAGCACCTGCCGATCGGTTACCACGGCCGCGCGGGCACGGTCGTGGTGTCCGGGACGGACGTCGTACGGCCGTCGGGACAGCGGAAGGCGCCGTCGGACCCGGCACCGGTGTTCGGCCCGTCGGCACGGCTGGACATCGAGGCCGAGGTCGGTTTCGTCGTCGGTACGCCGTCGGCACAGGGCAGGCCGGTGGCGCTGGCCGACTTCAGGGAGCACGTGTTCGGCCTGTGCCTGCTGAACGACTGGTCGGCGCGGGACATCCAGGCCTGGGAGTACGTCCCGCTCGGCCCGTTCCTCGGCAAGTCGTTCGCCACCTCGGTCTCGGCGTGGGTCACTCCCCTGGACGCGCTGGAGGCGGCACGGGTCGCCCCGCCGAGGCGGACGCATCCGCTGCTGCCGTACCTCGACGACGCGACCGAGGAGCCCGCCGGTTACGATCTGCGGATCTCGATCGCGATCAACGGGCACACGGTGTCCGAGCCGCCGTTCTCCACCATGTACTGGACCGCCGCCCAACAACTCGCCCACATGACGGTCAACGGCGCCTCCCTGCGCACCGGAGACCTGTACGGCTCCGGCACGGTGAGCGGCACGGAGCCCGGGCAGCGCGGGTCGCTGCTGGAACTGACCTGGAACGGACGCGATCCCCTCGAACTCCCGGACGGAAAGCGGACATACCTGGAGGACGGCGACGTGGTGACGCTGTCGGGGTGGGCCCCGGGGCCGGGCGGCAGCCGCGTGGGGCTCGGGGAGGTCGGGGGGCGGATCGTGGCGGGGTGAGGGAGACGGCCGGGACGGCCCTGCTCACCGAGGCGAGCAAGGACTTCGTGACCGGGCGCGGGCGGCGGGAGCCGCGGGCGGGCAGGCACCGGAGGCGTCGCGGGTGCCGGCCCCTCGCCAACCGCCGGGCCCACGAGGGGGCGCCCGGATCGTCGTCGACACCTGACTCCGGGCACCCCGCACCGTCATACTGACGGGACACGCACCATGCGATGCGCCCGCACGCGCACCATGCGAAGCGTCGGCGCGCGCATCACATGAGTGCCGGCGCACGCGCCATGTCCACGCGGCGGCGTATCACCCCCGCACCACCACCGTCACACGTCTCCGATCAGGAAACGGAGCCCGCCCCGGCATGACCGTCTGCCTGCTCCTGCTGACCGCCGTCGCCCTGACGGCCGCCGTACCCGCGCCGCGCGCCCTGGTGCGGTCCCTGTGGCCGGAGCGGGAACCGGTGGTCGGGCTGTGGGTGTGGCAGTGCCTGGTCGCCACCGTGCTGATGTGCTGCCTGGCCGCGCTGGCCCTGGGCGCGGCGGCCGTCTTCCACACGGTGCGCGACCGGGTGTTCGCGCCGGCGCCACCGGCGGTCACCGCCGCCTACGACCTCTCCGTCGCACCCCTGTGGGCGGTCGCGCTCACGGTCCTGCTGGCGTCCGGGGCCGCGTGGACGACGGCGATGCTCGCCCGCGAACTGGTCGAGGCCCGACGGCACCGGGACCAGACCCGCGCACACCTGCGCGAGCGGGCACCCGAACTGCCGGCGGGGCTGCCCACGGCACGCGGACCGATGCTGGTGCTGGAGGACGAGTACCCGGACGCCTGGTGGATGCCCGGCCACCCGCCGCAGCTGGTCGTGACCACGGGGGCACTGCACCGCCTCACCGACCACCAGCTCGACGCCGTGCTCACCCATGAACGGGGCCACGCCCGCGCCCACCACGACTGGCTGCTCCACCTGTCCAGCGCCCTGGCCACGGGCTTCCCGCGGGTTCCGCTCTTCTCGCACTTCTGCGACCAGACCCACCGGCTCGTCGAACTCGCCGCGGACGACACAGCGTCCCGCCGCTGCGGCCACCTCACCACCGCGCTGGCCCTGATCGAACTGAACCAGCACCGCGGGGTCCTGTCCTGCGCATCGAGCCGCCGGCTGCTGGGCGAACGGGTCGACCGCCTGCTGGAACCGCCCCCACGGCTGCTGCGCCGCCAGCGGGCCCTCACAACGACGGTGGCCGCCCTGGTCCCCCTGCTCCCGCTCCTGATCACGTTCGCACCGGGGCTGACCGCGCTCGGCTAGATCGTCGGCCAGATCGTCTCATCCGGATCGGCGCGGTGTCCGGGTGCGCGGGAGGCCGATGCGCCGCGGCGCGGATCGAGATGCCGTTGCTCCGCCGTTTTCAGGAGCGCAGCCGTCTCTCACCGCCACCGCAGGTCCCGCACCGCCCTATGCCCGGTCCCCCCTATGCCCAGTCCTCCGGTTCCGGCTCCGCGTCCATCTCGGGCCAGTGGTCCTCGTCCCCGGTCCCCGGTCCCGCGGGAGCCGGGGCGGCCGGCGTCCTGAGGGCGGCCAGCACCCCGAGCACGCCCTCTCCGTACGTCATGAGCTTCTTCTCACCGACGCCGCCGACGGTGGCGAGTTCGGCGATGGACTCGGGCCGCCGGCCGACGATCTCCCGGAGGGTGGCGTCGTGGAAGATCACGTACGCGGGTACGCCCTGTTCGCGGGCCTGCTCGGCGCGCCAGGCGCGCAGGGCCTCGAAGGCGGGCAGCAGTTCCTCGGGCAGCTCTGCCACAGCCGCCTTCGCCTTGCCCTTGCCGGAGGAAGAGGAACCGGAGGCACCGGAGCTCCCGGACCCGCGCGAGACCGCCGGCTTCTTCGGCTCCTTGCGCAGCGGGACCTCCCGCTCGCGCCGCAGTACCGACCCGCTGGCTTCGGTGAGCACGAGGGTGCCGTACTCGCCCTCGACGGCGAGCAGCCCCTGGGCGAGCAGTTGCCGGACGACGCCTCGCCATTCGCCTTCGTCGAGGTCGGTGCCGATGCCGAAGACGGACAGCTGGTCGTGATCGAACTGTATGACCTTGGCGGTGCGCTTGCCGAGCAGGATGTCGACGATCTGGACGGCGCCGAACTTCTGCCCGCGTTCGCGCTGAAGTCGTACGACGGTGGAGAGGACCTTCTGGGCGGCGACGGTGCCGTCCCAGGTCTCGGGCGGGGTGAGGCAGGTGTCGCAGTTGCCGCAGCCCGCCGGGTCGGGGTCCTGGCCGAAGTAGTTGAGGAGTTGCCCGCGGCGGCACTGGGCGGTCTCGCACAGGGCGAGCATGGAGTCGAGGTGGGCCTGTGCACGGCGCCGGAAGGCCTCGTCTCCCTCACCGGACTGGATGAGTTTGCGCTGCTGTATGACGTCGTTGAGGCCGTAGGCCATCCAGGCGGTGGAGGGCAGACTGTCGCGGCCGGCCCGGCCGGTCTCCTGGTAGTAGCCCTCGACGGATTTGGGCAGGTCGAGGTGGGCGACGAAGCGGACGTCGGGTTTGTCGATGCCCATGCCGAAGGCGATGGTGGCGACGACGACCAGGCCGTCCTCGCGCAGGAAGCGGGACTGGTGGGTGGCTCGGGTGCCCGCGTCGAGGCCGGCGTGGTAGGGGACGGCGTCGATGCCGTTGCGGGTCAGGAACTCGGCCGTGGCCTCGACGGACTTGCGGGAGAGGCAGTAGACGATGCCGGCGTCGCCCTCGTGTTCCTGGCGGAGGAAGGTGAGGAGCTGTTTCTTGGGGTCGGCCTTGGGGACGATCCGGTACTGGATGTTGGGCCGGTCGAAGCTGGCCACGAAGTGCCGGGCCGCCGGCATGTGCAGTCGCTGGGTGATCTCCTGATGGGTGGCGTGGGTGGCGGTGGCCGTGAGCGCGATGCGCGGGACGTCGGGCCAGCGCTCGCCGAGCAGGGAGAGGGCGAGGTAGTCGGGGCGGAAGTCGTGGCCCCACTGGGAGACGCAGTGTGCCTCGTCGATGGCGAAGACGGCGATCTTGCCGCGGGCGAGCAGGTCGAGGGTGGAGTCCAGGCGGAGCCGCTCGGGGGCGAGGTACAGCAGGTCGAGTTCGCCCGCGAGGAACTGGGCCTCGACCACGCGCCGCTCGTCGAAGTCCTGCGTGGAGTTGATGAACCCGGCGTTGACGCCGAGGGCGCGCAGGGCGTCCACCTGGTCCTGCATGAGGGCGATCAGTGGCGAGACCACGACGCCCGTACCGGGTCTGACCAGGGCGGGAATCTGGTAGCACAGCGATTTTCCGCCGCCGGTCGGCATGAGGACGACGGCGTCGCCGCCCGCCACCACATGTTCGATGATCGCTTCTTGCTCGCCCCGGAAGGCGTCGTACCCGAAGACCCGGTGCAGCGTGGCCAGTGCCTCGCTGTCCGCCGGTCCGTGCGCCTGTGGCGCCCCCGGCGTCTCGGTCGTCCCTGGCATCTCGTCGGTTCCGCCTGTCCCGCCCATCGTCGTGTCCCCCGTACGTCGTCCTTCGACCACTGCCTCCACGATAGGGGTCCGGACCGACAGCGCCGGAGTTATCCACAGGCTGGCCGCCCGGGAAGGGGCTGTGGGGTGCGGGGGCTCCCCCGTCCGGCGGTGCCCTCAGGCCTTTGGCGGTGTCCTCACGCCTTTGGTGGTCTCCAGCCCTTTGGCGGTCTCCAGCCCTTTGGCAGTCTTCAGCCCTTTGGCGGTCCTCGCGTGGCGGCCCGGAACCGGCGCGGGCCATGCTGCACGGGCGGGGCCGGGGAGGCCCGCGCTGTACGGAGGCGTCGCGTTCGCGTGCCTCTTCCGCCCCAAGGAGCATCAGGATGTCTCTCACGTCCCGCACCGCCGGCGCCGCTCTGGCGGTGGCCGTGCCGTTCGCTCTGGCCGCGGTGCCCGCCGACGCGGTTCCGGTCCCCGATCGCGACCCGTTCGTGTGGACGGATCTGACCCCGACGTACACGGCGACGGCGGACTACCAGTACGAGCCGTTCGCGCTCACGGACGGGTACGCACGGGCCGACACCTGCGACCGGACCAGCCAGGGAGGCGCGGGCTACCACTACGTCAAGGCCGCCGGCCTCGGCAGTCTGGACCCGGCCGAGCCCGCGGGTCTCCTCTACGAGACCGACGCCGGCGGCGGGCGTGCCCTGGTCGGGGTGGAGTGGATTGTGCGGGCGGACAGCGGCGGCACCCCGCCCACGTTGTTCGGGCAGCCGTTCCAGGGCCCGATGACGGTTCCCGGTGTCAAGGGGCCCGTGTACACGTTGCGCGCCTGGATCTGGAAGGAGAATCCGAGCGGTCTGTTCGCGCCGTGGAACCCGACGGTGACGTGCTCGTAGTGCCCGTACCCGTGTCCATGTCCGTGGCCCTGGCCCTGGGCCTGGGCCGGGGCCGGGGCCGCGGACGGTCACCGGCATCCGGGACCGCGTACGCGCGCGTGGGCCCCGGCTCCCGCTGCGAGGAACCGGGGCCCGGGGCCGTACGGCATCTGTCAGCGCACGAAAACTCCCGCCTGGCTGGCGAGGTTCAGGAAGTACTGCGGTGCCACACCGAGGACCAGGGTGACCGCCACGCCGAGGCCGATGGCCGCCATGGTGAGCGGTGACGGCACGGCGACCGTCGGTCCCTCGGGGCTCGGCTCGCTGAAGAACATGAGCACGATCACGCGGATGTAGAAGAACGCGGCGATCGCCGACGAGATCACACCGATCACGACCAGCGGGACCGCGCCGCCCTCCGCCGCCGCCTTGAACACCGCGAACTTCCCTGCGAACCCGGAGGTCAGCGGGATGCCCGCGAAGGCCAGCAGGAACACGGCGAAGACGGCTGCCACGAGTGGCGAGCGGCGGCCGAGGCCTGCCCACTTGGACAGGTGGGTCGCCTCGCCGCCCGCGTCGCGGACCAGAGTGACCACGGCGAACGCGCCGATGGTCACGAAGGAGTACGCGGCCAGGTAGAAGAGAACCGACGACACGCCGTCCTTCGACGTCGCGATGACACCGGCGAGGATGAATCCGGCGTGCGCGATCGACGAGTACGCGAGGAGCCGCTTGATGTCGGTCTGGGTGATCGCGACGATCGCGCCGCCCAGCATGGTGATGATGGCGACGCCCCACATGACCGGCCGCCAGTCCCAGCGCATGCCGGGCAGGACCACGTACAGCAGCCGCAGCAGGGCGCCGAAGGCGGCGACCTTGGTGGCGGCGGCCATGAAGCCGGTGACCGGGGTGGGCGCGCCCTGGTAGACGTCGGGCGTCCACATGTGGAAGGGGACGGCGCCGACCTTGAAGAGCAGGCCCATGACGACCATGGCGGCGCCGATCAGGAGCAGCGCGTCGTTGCCCATGGTGTTGGCGAGGGCCGGGTCGACGTTGGTGACGGTGCCGTCGACGACCTGGGCGATGGTGGCGTACGACACCGAGCCGGCGTAGCCGTAGAGCATGGCGATGCCGAACAGGGTGAAGGCGGAGGCGAAGGCGCCGAGCAGGAAGTACTTGACGGCGGCTTCCTGGGACATGAGGCGCTTGCGCCGGGCCAGGGCGCACATCAGGTAGAGCGGGAGGGAGAAGACCTCCAGGGCCACGAAGAGCGTCAGCAGGTCGTTGGCCGAGGGGAAGACCAGCATCCCGGAGATGGCGAAGAGCAGGAGCGGGAAGACCTCGGTGGTGGTGAAGCCGGCCTTCACCGCGGCCTGCTCGCTGTCGCTGCCGGGCACGGAGGCGGCCTGGGCGGCGAAGGAGTCGACCCGGTTGCCGTGGGCGGCGGGGTCGAGGCGGCGTTCGGCGAAGGTGAACAGGCCGACGAGGCCGGCGAGCAGGATCGTTCCCTGGAGGAACAGGGACGGTCCGTCGACGGCGATGGCGCCCATGGCGGCGATGCGTGCCTTGGTGGTGCCGTATCCGTCGGCGGCCAGGGCGACGACCGCCGCGAAGGCGGCGCACAGGGCGACTGCGGAGACGAACACCTGCGCGTAGTAGCGGAACTTGCGTGGGACGAACGCCTCGACCAGCACGCCGACGATCGCCGCGCCGATGACGATCAGGGTGGGCGACAACTGCCCGTATTCGATCTTCGGCGCGTCGATCTTCGAGATCGGTTCGGCCGCGGTTGTCCACAGGCTGTGGACGGCTGCTGCGCTCACTTGGCCGCCTCCACTGCTGGCTTGGGGTCGGTCTTGTGTACGTCCGACATGGTCTGCTTGACCGCCGGGTTGACGATGTCCGTGACGGGCTTCGGATAGACGCCCAGGAAGATCAGCAGGACGATCAGCGGGGCGACCACGACGAGTTCGCGTACCTTCAGGTCGGGCATCGCGGAGACCGCCGGTTTCACCGGGCCCGTCATCGTCCGCTGGTAGAGGACGAGAGTGTAGAGCGCGGCGAGGACGATGCCGAAGGTGGCGATGATCCCGATCACCGGGTAGCGCGTGAACGTGCCGACCAGGACGAGGAACTCGCTCACGAAGGGGGCGAGGCCGGGCAGGGACAGGGTGGCCAGGCCGCCGATCAGGAAGGTGCCGGCGAGCACCGGGGCGACCTTCTGCACACCGCCGTAGTCGGCGATGAGCCGCGAGCCGCGCCGGGAGATCAGGAAGCCGGCGACCAGCATCAGCGCGGCGGTGGAGATGCCGTGGTTGACCATGTAGAGGGTGGCGCCGGACTGGCCCTGGCTGGTCATCGCGAAGATGCCCAGGATGATGAACCCGAAGTGCGAGATGGACGCGTAGGCGACCAGACGCTTGATGTCGCGCTGCCCGACGGCGAGCAGTGCCCCGTAGATGATGCTGATCAGGGCGAGGACGAGGATGGTGGGCGTCGCCCACTTCGAGGCCTCCGGGAAGAGCTGGAGGCAGAAGCGGAGCATCGCGAACGTGCCCACCTTGTCGACGACCGCGGTGATGAGAACGGCGACGGGGGCGGTGGACTCCTGCATGGCGTTGGGCAGCCAGGTGTGCAGCGGCCACAGCGGCGCCTTCACCGCGAAGGCGAAGAAGAAGCCGAGGAAGAGCCAGCGTTCGGTGCTGGTGGCCATGTGCAGCGTGCCGTTCGCGCGGGCCTGCGCGATCTCGGTGAGCGAGAAGTTCCCGGCGACGGTGTACAGGCCGATCACCGCGGCCAGCATGATCAGGCCGCCGACCAGGTTGTAGAGGAGGAACTTCACGGCGGCGTACGACCGTTGCGTCGAGGCCGCTTCTTCGCCCTGCGCGTGGGCGCGGTCCCCGAAGCCGCCGATGAGGAAGTACATCGGGATGAGCATGGCTTCGAAGAAGATGTAGAAGAGGAAGACGTCGGTGGCCTCGAAGGAGATGATCACCATCGCCTCGACGGCCAGGATCAGGGCGAAGAAGCCCTGGGTGGGCCGCCACCGCTTGCTGCCGGTCTCCAGGGGGTCGGCGTCGTGCCAGCCCGCCAGGATGATGAACGGGATCAGCAGGGCCGTCAGCGCGAGCAGGGCGACCGCGATGCCGTCGACACCCAGCTCGTACCTGACTCCGAAGTCCGCGATCCAGGCGTGGGATTCGGTGAGCTGGTAGCGGGCGCCGCCAGGGTCGAAGCGGACCGTGACGACGATCGCCAGGACGAGCGTGGCGAGCGAGACCAGCAGCGCGAGCCATTTGGCGGCGGTGCGCCGGGCGGCCGGTACGGCGGCCGTGGCGACCGCCCCGGCGGCCGGGAGGACCGCCGTCGCTGTCAGCAGGGGAAAGGACATCGGTATCAGACCGCCCTCATGAGCAGGGTCGCGGCGACCAGGAGGGCAGCGCCGCCGAACATCGAGACCGCGTACGAGCGCGCGTAGCCGTTCTGCAGTCTGCGCAGCCGGCCGGAGAGCCCGCCGAAGCCGGCCGCCGTGCCGTTGACGACGCCGTCGACCAGGGTGTGATCGACATACACCAGGGAGCGGGTGAGGTGTTCGCCGCCGCGGACCAGGACGGCGTGGTTGAAGTCGTCCTGGAGGAGGTCGCGGCGGGCCGCGCGGGTGAGCAGCGAACCGCGCGGGGCGACGGCGGGGACGGGACGGCGGCCGTACTGCAGGTAGGCGATGCCGACGCCGATGACCAGGCAGACCATGGTGGCGCCGGTGACCGCGCCCGCGCTGAGCGGGGAGTCGCCCTCGCTGTGCCCGGTGATCGGCTCCAGCCAGTGCAGGAAGCGGTCTCCGATGCTGAAGAAGCCGCCGGCGAAGACCGAGCCGATCGCCAGGGCGATCATCGGGATGGTCATGACCTTCGGGGACTCGTGCGGGTGCGGTTCAGCGTGCTCGCCGCGGTGTTCGGCGGCGGGTTCGGCGCTGGGTGCCTCCGGGGAGCGGGTGGGCTGGTTGCGCCAGCGTTCCTCGCCGAAGAAGGTCATCAGCATCACGCGCGTCATGTAGAAGGCGGTGATGGCCGCGCCGAGCAGGGCGCAGGTGCCGAGGATCCAGCCCTCGGTGCCGCCCTTGGCGAACGCCGCCTCGATGATCTTATCCTTGGAGAAGAAGCCGGACAGGCCCGGGAAGCCGATGATGGCGAGGTAGCCGAGGCCGAAGGTGACGAAGGTGACCGGCATGTACTTGCGCAGGCCGCCGTACCTGCGCATGTCGACCTCGTCGTTCATGCCGTGCATGACGGAGCCGGCGCCGAGGAACAGGCCGGCCTTGAAGAAGCCGTGCGTCACCAGGTGCATGATCGCGAAGACGTAGCCGATCGGGCCGAGGCCGGCGGCGAGCACCATGTAGCCGATCTGCGACATGGTCGAGCCGGCGAGGGCCTTCTTGATGTCGTCCTTCGCGCAACCGACGATCGCACCGAAGAGGAGGGTGACGGCGCCGACGACGGTGACGACGAGCTGTGCGTCGGGGGCCGCGTTGAAGACGGCTCCGGAGCGGACGATGAGGTAGACGCCGGCGGTCACCATGGTCGCCGCGTGGATGAGGGCGGAGACCGGGGTGGGGCCTTCCATGGCGTCTCCGAGCCAGGACTGCAGCGGTACCTGGGCGGACTTGCCGCAGGCGGCCAGCAGCAGCATCAGGCCGATCGCGGTGAGCCTGCCCTCGGAGGCGTCGGTGGCGTGGCTGAGGACCGGGCCGAAGGCGAACGTGCCGAACGTCGTGAACATCAGCATGATCGCGATCGACAGCCCCATGTCGCCGACGCGGTTGACGAGGAAGGCCTTCTTGGCCGCCGTCGCCGCGCTGGGCTTGTGCTGCCAGAAACCGATCAGCAGGTAGGAGGCGAGGCCGACGCCCTCCCAGCCGACGTACAGCAGCAGGTAGTTGTCGGCGAGGACGAGCAGCAGCATCGCCGCGAGGAACAGGTTGAGATAACCGAAGAAGCGACGGCGGCGTTCGTCGTGCTCCATGTACCCGACCGAGTACAGGTGGATGAGTGAGCCGACGCCGGTGATCAGCAGGACGAACGTCATCGACAGCTGGTCGAGGCGGAAGGTGACATCCGCCTGGAAGCCGGCCACCGGGACCCAGGTGAACAGGTGCTGCATCAGGGTGCGGTCCTCGGCGTTCCTGCCGAGCAGGTCGGCGAAGAGGATCACGCCGAACACGAAGGACGTCGTCGACAGGAGTGTGCCGATCCAGTGGCCCACGGCGTCCAGGCGGCGGCCGCCGACCAGGAGGACGGCCGCTCCGAGCAGAGGCGCCGCGATCAGCAGCGCAATCAGGTTCTCCACGATTCAGCGACCCCTTACAGCTTCATCAGGCTGGCGTCGTCGACCGAGGCCGAGTGGCGGGTACGGAACAGCGACACGATGATCGCGAGCCCGACCACGACCTCCGCGGCGGCGACGACCATCGTGAAGAACGCGATGATCTGGCCGTCGAGATTGCCGTGCATCCGGGAGAAGACGACGAACGCGAGGTTGCAGGCGTTCAGCATCAGCTCGATGCACATGAACACGACGATCGCGTTCCGTCTGATCAGCACACCGGTGGCGCCGATCGTGAACAACAGAGCGGCGAGATAGAGGTAGTAGACAGGGTTCACTTCGACGCCTCCTCGCTGCGCTTGAGGTTCACGGGCTCGACCGGGGTCCGCTCCAGCCGTTCCTCGGAGCGCTGTTCCAGGGCCCGCAGGTCGCCCAGCGCCTGCGCGGACACGTCACGGATCTGGCCTCGGTCGCGGAGCGTCTTGCTGACGGTGAGCTCGGACGGGGTGCCGTCGGGGAGCAGGCCGGCGATGTCCACGGCGTTGTGCCGGGCGTAGACGCCGGGGGCGGGCAGCGGCGGCAGGTGCTTGCCCTCGCGGACGCGCTGTTCGGACTGCTCGCGCTGGGTCTTGGGGCGTTCGGTGCGCTCCCGGTGGGTGAGCACCATGGCGCCGACGGCGGCGGTGATGAGCAGAGCGCCGGTGATTTCGAAGGCGAACACGTACTTGGTGAAGATGAGGGCGGCGAGGCCCTGCACGTTGCCGTTGGCGTTGGCCTGGCCGGTGCCGTCGAAGTTCTTCAGGGAGGCGTTGGCGATGCCCGCGAGGAGCAGGACGCCGAAGCCGACCCCGCACAGAAGAGCCAGCCAGCGCTGGCCCTTGATGGTCTCCTTCAGGGAATCCGCGGCGGTCACGCCGACCAGCATCACCACGAAGAGGAACAGCATCATGATCGCGCCGGTGTAGACGACGATCTGCACGATTCCCAGGAAGTAGGCGCCGTTGGCGAGGTAGAACACCGCCAGGACGATCATGGTTCCGGCCAGTGACAACGCGCTGTGCACGGCCCGCTTCATGAAGACGGTGGACAGGGCGCCGATCACGGCGACGGTGCCGAGGACCCAGAACTGGAAGGCCTCGCCGGTGGAGGTGGCGTAGGCGGCGAACTGCTGGCTCATGCGCCCACCTCCCGCTCCTGCTCCTCGGGCTTCTCGCCCTTGGAGACGGCCACCTGGCGCACGGTCCCGGGCGCTGCCTCGGTGACCAGGCCCCGGTAGTAGTCCTGTTCGTCGGTCCCCGGGAAGATCGCGTGCGGCGTGTCGACCATGCCCTCTTCGAGACCGGCGAGGAGCTGTTCCTTGGTGTAGATGAGGTTCGCGCGGCTGCTGTCGGCCAGTTCGAACTCGTTGGTCATCGTGAGCGCCCGCGTGGGGCACGCTTCGATGCACAGGCCGCACAGGATGCAGCGGGCGTAGTTGATCTGGTAGACGCGGCCGTAGCGCTCGCCCGGCGAGTAACGCTCCTCGTCGGTGTTGTCGGCGCCCTCGACGTAGATGGCGTCGGCGGGGCAGGCCCAGGCGCACAGCTCGCAGCCGACGCACTTCTCCAGGCCGTCCGGATGGCGGTTGAGCTGGTGCCGTCCGTGGAACCGCGGGGCCGTGGTCTTCTTCTGCTCCGGGTACTGCTCGGTCAGCCGCTTCTTGAACATGGCCTTGAAGGTCACGCCGAAGCCGGCCACGGGGTTCTGGAAACCGGGCTTGGTCTCCTTGGGCTCCTCAGCCATCGGACGCCTCCTTTCCATCCGTAGATCCGTCACTGACAGTGTCCGGTCCGCCACTGACAATCAGCTCCCGCTCCCGGCGGGGGCTGCGCCGGGGCACCGGCGGCAGTTCCTGTCCGGGCAGCGGCGGTACGGGGAAGCCGCCCGCCATCGGGTCGAACGCGGCCGGCTCGGCGGCGGGCTGCGGGGCCTCCTTGCCCTTGTCGCGGAGGATGTCGACGACGAAGGACAGGAGCAGCAGGGCGAGGACTCCGCCGCCGACGTAGAGGGCGATGTCGGCGAAGTCGTAGTTCTGGTTGCGCAGTGTCCGGACGGTCGCGACGAGCATCAGCCAGACGACGGAGACCGGGATGAGGACCTTCCAGCCGAGCTTCATCAGCTGGTCGTAGCGCACGCGCGGGAGTGTGCCGCGCACCCAGACGAAGCCGAACAGCAGCAGGACGACCTTGGCGACGAACCAGAGCATCGGCCACCAGCCGTGGTTGGCGCCCGCCCAGACGGTGCTGATCGGCCACGGGGCCCGCCAGCCGCCGAGGAACAGGGTGGTCGACACGGCCGAGACGGTCACCATGTTGACGTACTCGGCGAGCATGAACATCGCGAACTTGATCGACGAGTACTCGGTGTTGAAGCCGCCGACCAGGTCGCCCTCGGACTCGGGCATGTCGAAGGGGGCGCGGTTGGTCTCGCCGATCATGGTGACGACGTAGAGGATGAACGAGACCGGCAGCAGCAGGATGTACCAGCGGCCCTGCTGCTGGTCGACGATCGTGGACGTCGACATCGAGCCGGAGTAGAGGAACACGGAGGCGAACGCGGCGCCCATGGCGATCTCGTAGGAGATCATCTGGGCGCAGGAGCGCAGGCCGCCGAGGAGCGGATAGGTGGAGCCGGAGCTCCAGCCGGCGAGGACGATGCCGTAGATGCCGACGGAGGCGACCGCGAGGATGTAGAGCATCGCGATCGGCAGGTCGGTGAGCTGCATCGTGGTGCGGTGGCCGAAGATGGAGATCTCGTTGTCGGCCGGGCCGAACGGGATGACCGCGATGGCCATGAACGCCGGGATCGCCGCGACGATCGGCGCGAGGATGTAGACGGCCTTGTCGGCGCGTTTGACGACGACATCTTCCTTGAGCATCAGCTTCATGCCGTCGGCGAGCGACTGGAGCATGCCCCAGGGGCCGTGCCGGTTGGGGCCGATGCGCAGCTGCATCCAGGCGACGACCTTGCGCTCCATGACGATGGAGATCAGCACGGTCACCATCAGGAAGGCGAAGCAGAAGACCGCCTTGAGGACGACCAGCCACCAGGGGTCGCGGCCGAACATGGAGAGGTCCTCAGCGGCGAGGTACAGCCTCATGCCTCCACCTCCTTGGGTGCCTCACCGGCGGTGGCCGCCGGGCCGATGCGGACGAGGGAGCCGGGCCGGGCTCCGGTGTCGGAGGCGACGCCGCCGCCGACCGAGTTCAGCGGGAGCCAGACCACCCGGTCGGGCATCTCGGTGATGTGGACCGGGAGTTCGACGGTGCCGGAGCTCCCGGTGACGGCGATGAGGCCGCCGTTCTCGACGCCCGCCTCGGCGGCGGTCGCCGCGGACACGCGCGCGTGGGCGGCGTGCCGGGTGCCTGCCAGCGCCTCGTCGCCCTCCTGGAGGACACCTTGGTCGAGGAGGAGCCGGTGCCCGGCGAGCACCGCCTCCCCGGCCGCCGGCCGTGGCAGCGGTCCCGCCGTCTCCCGCGGCTCGGAGGCCTTCGCCCCGTCCCAGGCGCCGAGCCGGTCCAGCTCCGCCCTCGTGGTACGCAGGTCGGGCAGGCCGAGGTGGACGTCCATGGCGTCGGCGAGCATCTGCAGCACGCGCGCGTCGGTGGGCGGGAGCCGCCGGGTCATCTGGTCGGGCTTGAGGGCGGCCTCGAACAGACGCGCCCGGCCTTCCCAGTCGAGGAAGGTGCCGGCCTTCTCGGCGACCGCGGCGACCGGCAGGACGACGTCGGCGTGTTCGGTGACCTCACTGGGCCGCAGCTCCAGCGAGACCAGGAAGCCGACGGCTTCGAGTGCCGCACGCGCGCGTGCCGGGTCGGGCAGGTCGGCGATCTCGACGCCGGCGACCAGCAGGGCGGAGAGTTCGCCGCGGGCGGCGGCCTCGACCATCTGGCCGGTGTCGCGGCCGTAGCGGAGCGGGAGTTCCGAGACGCCCCAGGCGGCGGCGACCTCCGCACGCGCGCGCGGGTCGGTGGCCGGACGGCCGCCCGGCAGCAGCGACGGCAGCGCACCCGCCTCGATCGCACCCCGCTCACCGGCCCGGCGCGGGATCCACACCAGCTGGGCGCCGGTGGCGGTGGCGGCCCGTACGGCGGCGGTGAGTCCGCCGACGACCGACGCCAGCCGCTCTCCTACGACGATCACCGCGCCGTCGGTGCGCAGCGCCTCGGCGGCCTGGGTGCCGGGCTCTTCCAGGCCGACGCCGCTCGCGAGGGCGTCCAGCCACTCGGTCTCGGTGCCGGGAGCGGCCGGCAGCAGCGTGCCGCCTGCCTTCTCCAGGCCGCGTGTGGGGTACGTGGCCACGGAGTACACCCGCTGCTTGTGCTTGCGCCAGGCCTTGCGCAGCCGCAGGAAGACGCCGGGTGCCTCCTCCTCCGACTCGAACCCGACGAGCAGGACGGCGGGCGCCTTCTCCAGGGTGGTGTAGGTGACGCCCGTACCGTCGAGGTCGTAGCCGCGGCCGGCGATCCGGGCGGCCAGGAAGTCGGCCTCCTCGCTGCTGTGCACGCGCGCGCGGAAGTCGATGTCGTTGGTGTCGAGGGCCACGCGCGCGAACTTGCTGTACGCGTAGGCGTCCTCGACGGTGAGCCGGCCGCCGGTGAGGACGCCGGCCCGGGAGCGGGCGGCGGCCAGTCCCCGCGCGGCCGCTTCGAGGGCCTCCGGCCAGGAGGCGGGTTCGAGCACGCCCTGGTCGCCTCGGACCAGCGGGGTCTCCAGGCGGTCCTTCTGCTGCGCGTACCGGAACGCGAAGCGTCCCTTGTCGCAGATCCACTCCTCGTTGACCTCGGGGTCGTTGGCGGCGAGCCGCCGCATGACCTTGCCGCGCCGGTGGTCGGTACGGGTGGCGCAGCCGCCCGAGCAGTGCTCGCACACGGACGGCGAGGAGATCAGGTCGAAGGGGCGGGAGCGGAAGCGGTACGCCGCCGAGGTCAGCGCACCGACCGGGCAGATCTGGATGGTGTTCCCGGAGAAGTACGACTCGAACGGATCGCCTTCGCCGATGCCGACCTGTTGCAGCGCGCCGCGCTCCAGAAGCTCGATCATCGGGTCGCCGGCGACCTGGTTGGAGAACCGGGTGCAGCGCGCGCACAGCACGCAGCGCTCGCGGTCGAGGAGCACCTGGGTGGAGATCGGCACGGGCTTCTCGTAGGTGCGCTTCCTGCCGTCGAAGCGAGACTCGGCGTTGCCGTGCGACATCGCCTGGTTCTGCAACGGGCACTCGCCGCCCTTGTCGCAGACCGGGCAGTCCAGCGGGTGGTTGATGAGCAGCATCTCCATCACGCCGTGCTGGGCCTTCTCGGCCACGGGTGAGGTGAGCTGAGTCTTCACCACCATGCCGTCCGTACACGTGATCGTGCAGGACGCCATGGGCTTGCGCTGGCCCTCGACCTCGACGATGCACTGCCGGCAGGCGCCGACCGGGTCCAGCAGGGGGTGGTCGCAGAAGCGCGGGATCTCGATGCCGAGTTGCTCGGCGGCGCGGATGACCAGGGTGCCCTTGGGCACGCTGATCTCGATGCCGTCGATCGTCAGCGTGACGAGGTCCTGCGGCGGGACCGCCGCCGCTCCCCCCGACGAGGGGGAACTCGTGGTCACGGTCATGCGTTCACCTCCGGGCGGTCCGCCCAGGCCGTCGACTTGGCCGGGTCGAAGGGGCAGCCCCGGCCCGTGATGTGCTGTTCGTACTCCTCGCGGAAGTGCTTCAGCGAGGAGAAGATGGGGGACGCCGCGCCGTCGCCGAGGGCGCAGAAGGCCTTGCCGTTGATGTTGTCGGCGATGTCGTTGAGCTTGTCGAGGTCGGACATGACGCCCTTGCCGGCCTCGATGTCGCGCAGCAGTTGTACGAGCCAGTAGGTGCCTTCGCGGCAGGGGGTGCACTTGCCGCAGGACTCGTGGGCGTAGAACTCGGTCCAGCGGGTGACGGCGCGGACGACGCAGGTGGTCTCGTCGAAGCACTGGAGTGCTTTGGTGCCGAGCATGGAACCCGCGGCGCCCACTCCTTCGTAGTCGAGAGGGACGTCGAGGTGCTCTTCGGTGAACATCGGCGTCGAGGAGCCGCCCGGGGTCCAGAACTTCAGGCGGTGGCCGGGGCGCATCCCGCCGCTCATGTCGAGGAGCTGGCGCAGGGTGATGCCGAGCGGTGCCTCGTACTGTCCGGGGCTCGCGACGTGGCCGCTGAGGGAGTAGAGCGTGAAACCGGGTGACTTCTCGCTCCCCATCGACCTGAACCATTCCTTGCCGTTCTTGAGAATGGCGGGAACCGAGGCGATGGACTCGACGTTGTTCACAACAGTCGGGCAGGCATAGAGCCCTTCGACAGCCGGGAAGGGGGGACGCAGCCGCGGTTGGCCGCGGCGGCCTTCGAGCGAGTCGAGCAGTGCGGTCTCCTCACCGCAGATGTACGCGCCGGCGCCGGCGTGCACGGTGAGTTGCAGGTCGAGTCCGCTGCCGAGGATGTTCTCGCCGAGGTAGCCGGCCGCGTAGGCCTCGCGCACGGCCTCGTGCAACCGCCGCAGGACGGGGACGACTTCACCACGCAGATAGATGAAGGCATGCGACGACCGGATGGCGTAGCACGCGATCACGATGCCCTCGATGAGGCTGTGCGGGTTGGCGAACAGGAGCGGGATGTCCTTGCAGGTCCCGGGCTCCGACTCGTCGGCGTTGACAACCAGATAGTGCGGTTTGCCGTCTCCCTGCGGAATGAACTGCCACTTCATCCCGGTGGGGAATCCCGCGCCGCCGCGGCCGCGCAGCCCGGACTCCTTGACGTAGGCGATCAGGTCGTCCGGTGACATGGCGAGCGCCTTGCGGAGCCCCTCGTATCCTTCGTGCCTCCGGTAGACGTCGAGCGTCCAGGACCGGTCCTCGTCCCAGAAGGCCGACAGCACGGGTGCGAGCAGCTTCTCGGGGCTGGTGTCCTTGAGGTCGGGTACCACCGTCATCACTCCCCCTCCTCGGCGGCAGGCCCTGCCGGGTGCGACGGGTCGGAGGCCGAGGTCTCCTGCGGTGCGTCATGGGAACTGAGGTGCTCGGCCGGCGACGGCTCGTGCACCGGCCGGTCCTGCCGGCTCTGCGCCTCCTGCGGACCTCCGCGCGGATGGACCACGCGCGCGGGTGCGGCCTCGCCCCTTGCCAGGCGGAGGCCCGTCAGCGACGCGGGTCCCGCACTTCCGCTCTCCTCGACGGCCCCGGGCCGCTCGTCGGGGAAGCCGGCCAGGATCCGCGCGGTCTCCTTGAAGGTGCACAGCCGGGCACCGCGCGTGGGCTCGACGTCCCGGCCCGCACGCAGGTCGTCGACCAGGCGCTTGGCGCTGGCCGGGGTCTGGTTGTCGAAGAACTCCCAGTTGACCATCACGACGGGCGCGAAGTCGCAGGCCGCGTTGCACTCGATGTGCTCCAGGGTGACCTTGCCGTCGCCGGTGGTCTCGCCGTTGCCGACGCCGAGGTGCTCCTGGAGGGTCTCGAAGATCGCGTCGCCGCCCATGACCGCGCACAGCGTGTTGGTGCAGACGCCGACCTGGTAGTCGCCGGAGGGCTTGCGCCGGTACATGGTGTAGAAGGTGGCGACCGCGGTGACCTCGGCCGTGGTCAGCTCCAGGACGTCCGCGCAGAACTGCATCCCGGTGCGGGTGACGTGGCCCTCCTCCGCCTGTACGAGATGCAGCAGCGGCAGCAGGGCGGACCGGGAGTCGGGGTAGCGGGCGACGATGTCGCGCGCGTCCGCCTCCAGGCGGGCCCGGACGTCGTCCGGATACGCGGGTGCGGGCAGCCCGGGCATGCCCAGGCTGACACCGCGCTCCGAGGAAGAGGTGGTCACCGGTCGACGCCTCCCATCACGGGGTCGATGGACGCGACGGCGACGATGACGTCGGCGACCTGGCCGCCCTCGCACATCGCCGCCATGGCCTGCAGGTTGGTGAAGGACGGGTCACGGAAGTGGACCCGGTAGGGGCGGGTGCCGCCGTCGGAGACGGCGTGCACGCCGAGTTCGCCCTTGGGCGACTCGACGGCCGCGTAGGCCTGCCCGGCCGGGACCCTGAAGCCCTCGGTGACCAGCTTGAAGTGGTGGATCAGGGCCTCCATGGAGGTGCCCATGATCTTCTTGATGTGGTCGAGGGAGTTGCCGAGTCCGTCCGGCCCGAGGGCGAGCTGGGCGGGCCAGGCGATCTTCTTGTCGGCGACCATGACCGGCCCTGGCTGGAGCCGGTCCAGGCACTGCTCGACGATCCCGAGCGACTGGCGCATCTCCTCAAGGCGGACCAGGAAGCGACCGTAGGCGTCGCAGGTGTCGGCGGTCGGGATCTCGAAGTCGTACGTCTCGTAGCCGCAGTACGGCTGTGCCTTGCGCAGGTCGTGCGGCAGGCCGGCGGAGCGCAGGATCGGGCCGGTGGCGCCGAGGGCCATGCAGCCCGCCAGGTCGAGGTAGCCGATGTCCTGCATGCGGGCCTTGAAGATGGGGTTCCCGGTGGCGAGCTTGTCGTACTCCGGGAGGTTCTTGCGCATCTTCTTCACGAACTCGCGGATCTGGTCGACCGCGCCGGGCGGCAGGTCCTGGGCGAGGCCGCCGGGGCGGATGTACGCGTGGTTCATCCGCAGGCCGGTGATGAGTTCGTAGAGATCGAGAATCATTTCACGATCACGGAAGCCGTAGATCATGATGGTGGTGGCGCCGAGCTCCATGCCGCCGGTGGCGATGCACACCAGGTGGGAGGAGAGCCGGTTCAGCTCCATCAGGAGCACCCGGATGATCTTGGCGCGCTCGGTGACCTGGTCCTCGATGCCGAGGAGTTTCTCGACGGCGAGACAGTAGGCGGTCTCGTTGAAGAAGGACGTCAGGTAGTCCATGCGCGTCACGAACGTGGTGCCCTGCGTCCACGTGCGGAACTCGAGGTTCTTCTCGATGCCGGTGTGGAGATAGCCGATGCCGCAGCGGGCCTCGGTGACCGTCTCGCCGTCGATCTCCAGGATCAGGCGGAGCACTCCATGGGTGGACGGATGCTGGGGACCCATGTTGACGACGATGCGTTCGTCGTCGGCGCGGGCCGCGGACTGGACGATCTCGTCCCAGTCGCCACCGGTGACCGTGTAGACGGTGCCCTCGGTGGTCTCCCGCGGAGTTGCGTGCTGCGTGCTCATGAGTACGACCTCCGCTGGTCCGGAGCCGGGATCTGGGCGCCCTTGTACTCGACGGGGATGCCGCCGAGGGGGTAGTCCTTGCGCTGCGGATGGCCCTGCCAGTCGTCCGGCATCATGATCCGCGTCAGGGCCGGGTGACCGTCGAAGACGATCCCGAAGAAGTCGTAGGTCTCGCGTTCGTGCCAGTCGTTGGTCGGATAGACGGAGACCAGGGACGGGATGTGCGGGTCGGCGTCCGGGGCGCTGACCTCCAGGCGGATCAGCCGGTTGTGGGTGATCGAGCGCAGGTGGTAGACGGCGTGCAGCTCGCGGCCCTTGTCGTGGAGGTAGTGGACGCCGCTGACGCCGGTGCACAGCTCGAAGCGCAGGGCGGGGTCGTCGCGCAGGGTGCGGGCGACGCGCGGCAGGTGCTCGCGCTCGATGTGGAAGGTCAGCTCGCCGCGGTCGACGACCGTCTTCTCGATGGCGTTCTCGGGGAGGAGGCCCTGTTCCTCCAGGGCGCCCTCCAGCTCGTCGGCGACCTCGTCGAACCAGCCGCCGTAGGGCCGGGCCGCCGGTCCCGGGAGTCGGACCGAGCGGACCAGACCTCCGTAGCCGGAGGTGTCGCCGCCGTTGTTGGCGCCGAACATGCCGCGCTGGACGCGGATCTCCTCACCGCCCTGGCCGCGCTGTCCCGGGAGGTTGTCGGCGGCCAGGTCCCTCTCCGGGTTGACGCCGTTGTGGCCGTTCGCGTCGCTCACCGCAGCAGCCCCTTCATCTCGATCGTGGGCAGGGCCTTGAGCGCCGCCTCCTCCGCCTCCCGGGCCGCTTCCCTCGCGTTGACGCCGAGCTTGGAGGTCTGGATCTTCTGGTGGAGCTTGAGGATCGCGTCCATCAGCATCTCGGGGCGCGGCGGGCAGCCGGGCAGGTAGATGTCGACGGGCACGATGTGGTCGACGCCCTGGACGATCGCGTAGTTGTTGAACATGCCGCCCGAGGACGCACACACGCCCATGGAGATCACCCACTTGGGGTTGGGCATCTGGTCGTAGACCTGCCTGAGCACCGGCGCCATCTTCTGGCTGACCCGGCCGGCGACGATCATGAGGTCGGCCTGGCGGGGTGAGCCGCGGAAGACCTCCATGCCGAAGCGGGCAAGGTCGTAGCGGCCGGCGCCGGTGGTCATCATCTCGATGGCGCAGCAGGCGAGGCCGAAGGTGGCGGGGAAGACGGACGCCTTGCGCACCCAGCCCGCGGCCTGCTCGACGGTGGTCAGCAGGAATCCGCTCGGCAGCTTTTCTTCGAGTCCCATGTCTAAAGGCCCCTCAGTCCCATTCCAGGCCGCCGCGCCGCCAGACGTATGCGTAGGCGACGAAGACGGTGAGCACGAAGAGCAGCATCTCCACGAGCCCGAAAACACCCAGGGCGTCGAAGGTGACGGCCCAGGGGTAGAGGAAGACGATCTCGATGTCGAAGACGATGAAGAGCATCGCCGTCAGGTAGTACTTGATCGGGAAACGCCCGCCGCCGGCCGGCGTGGGGGTCGGCTCGATTCCGCACTCGTATGCTTCGAGCTTGGCGCGGTTGTACCGCTTCGGACCGATCAGCGTGGCCATGACCACGGAGAAGATCGCAAAGCCTGCCCCGAGGGCTCCCAGTACGAGGATGGGCGCATAGGCGTTCACCGCTCCTCGCTCCTCTCAGTCGGCACTGACTGGTGGCGGTTCGGATCGGGCTCCCCACCTGCCTCGTCCGTCACGCGAACCCCGCACGTCCCGGGCGAAGATCGCGAACATGTGAAGCAGGTCACAAGCCCAACTGCCTCGCATCTTATGCCCGCCGCTCTGTGATCTGCGACACGGGGTATTGCACAAGCTTTGTGATCTCCACCACCTGACGATCGATCATGAAGTCGGATGAGCGGTGATCTTCACACGCGAAGCGTTCAGCTGATCACCAGAAGTGACGTTTTCGACCGTTGATGCAGACAGGAGGGGGTTTCGGGCGGGCGTCTCCATATCAAGAGAGTTCCTTTGCATGCAAATTGGCGATGGACCGGGCGCCTTGATAGTGGGTCGCGTTCGCACATCAGGGGGAGGCGCGGAAGGCGATGTGGACGCGTGCACGCGTTCACGAACCCGGACGGGCTCGGCGCCGGCTCGACCCCCCGCGCGAGACGCACCCCTCCCGGTGACCGTTCCGTGACCTCCGCCACATTGATGAGAGGCGCCTGAGAACCGGGCTTGGCCAACCACCGCAACCGATGGTAGGTCGGGGGCAATCCGGACGTAACAGCGAAAGAACGTGATCACGGGCTTGATCGCGAGCGTCCGCAATGTCCGTTACGGCGTCAATAAAGAAAGACATGCGAGGGATTTGCGGTCTCGATTGAGCAACTGTGGCGCAGCACACGTTTCTTGTAGATATGAAGGAGCCCCTGATACCGGTTGTTCTCATGTCCCACACCGCTCACATACGCAACCACCGGAAGCCCCGCCGCAGCGCGACGACAAACATCGCCGTGCGCGCCGGAGTTGCCAGTGGTGTCCTCGGCATGGCAGCGGCGGGCGCGGCCTCGGCGAGTGCCGCCGAACCCGTGACGCAGACGCTCGAACTGCCCACCCTGACGGCCGATCTGGCCACCCAGGTGGCTCAGTCCGCCGACGCCACACAGCAGGCCGCGGCGAACTACACCCTCCAGGCCGAGCGCGACGCGGCCGCCGCGAATGCCGCGAAGCAGGCCAAGGCGGACCTCGCCGATGCCAAGCAGAAGGCCGAGGCCAAGAAGAAGAAGGCCGAGGAGGCCCGCAGGGCCGCCGCGGAGCGCGCCGCCTCGCGCAGCACCGAGCGGACCGTTCTCAGCGCCTCCACGAGCTCCAGCGCCTCCACGAGCACGTCCACGGCGACGGGTTCGGCCGCCGCGGTGGTCGCCTTCGTGAAGGCGCAGATCGGCGACGCCTACGTCTCCGGCGGCACGGGCCCCAACTCGTGGGACTGCTCGGGTCTCGTCCAGGCCGCCTTCAAGTCCGTCGGCGTCAGCCTGCCGCGCGTCTCCCAGGACCAGTCGACGCAGGGCACCCAGGTCTCGCTGAGCAACCTCCAGCCCGGCGACATCCTCTACTGGGGCAGCGCCGGCAGCGCGTACCACGTGGCGGTGTACGTCGGCGACGGCATGTTCGTCGGCGCGCAGAACCCCTCCAGCGGCGTCGGTGAGCACCCGCTGTCGTACGACCCGCCGACCGGTGCGGTGCGGGTGCTCTGACAAGACGGGCAACAGCGACAACTCGGGCATCGCACAAGCACGGTAGGGCCGCAGCCGCTCGGGGGCAGCGGCCCTTCCGGCGTGCCCGCCCTTCTCCCCCGTTGTCCACAGGCCACAGGACAGCACGAGGGTTTTCCACAGGCTCGCCCGCGATCCGGTGACTCCTGGGATGCTCGACGCAGGCCGCTCGCACACGGCGCGGCGGCCCCGAGATCCGAGAAGGAGACACCGCCATGCCACGCGTCTTCGTCCAGGGGAACCCCATGGACTACTACCCCCGGCACGCCCCCGAGGCCCGGCGCGGTTCGGTGCGCCGCATCACCGAGACCGGTGAGGACGTCCTGCACAAGCCGTGCCGGGACGTCACCGAGTTCGGCCCCGACCTCGCCGCACTCATCGACGACATGTTCCTCACCATGTACATCGCCGAGGGTGCCGGTCTCGCCGCGAACCAGGTCGGGGTCGATCTGCGGCTGTTCGTCTACGACTGCCCGGACGACGACGGTGTCCGGCATGTCGGGCATGTCGTCAACCCCGTGCTGGTGGCGCAGGGCCCGGCCGGGCGGCGGCTGTTGGACGACAGCGAGGGGTGCCTGTCGGTGCCGGGTGCTGTGATGGACGTACCGCGGCCGGACCGGGCGGTCGTGCACGGGCAGGACAAGGACGGCAATCCGCTCACCATCGAGGGAACAGGGTATTTCGCCCGCTGCCTGGCGCACGAGACCGACCATGTGAACGGGCGCGTGTATCTCGACCGGCTCTCCCGGCGGGAGCGGCGGGAAGCGCTGCGGCAGGTGGCGGACCGGCGGGAGGACGTCTACGCCCGCCGGGCCGCCAACATCGAGGCGATCGGCTCCTGAGAGCGGTCAGGCCTTCGGGGCCACCTTGCTCAGGCCGTTGATGATGCGGTCCATCGCGTCGCCGCCGGTCGGGTCGGTGAGGTTCGCCAGGAGCTTCAGGGTGAACTTCATCAGCAACGGGTGGGTCAGGCCGCGCTGGGCGGCGATCTGCATGACCTTCGGGTTGCCGATGAGCTTCACGAAGGCACGGCCCAGCGTGTAGTAGCCGCCGTAGGTGTCCTTGAGGACGCGCGGGTAGCGCTGCAGGGCCAGCTCGCGCCCGCCGGCCGTGGCCCGCGCGTGGGCCTGGACGATGACGTCGGCGGCGAGCTGGCCGGACTCCATGGCGTAGGCGATGCCCTCGCCGTTGAACGGGTTGACCAGGCCGCCGGCGTCGCCGACGAGGAGGAGGCCGCGCGTGTAGTGGGGCTGGCGGTTGAAGGCCATGGGAAGGGCGGCGCCGCGGATCGGGCCGGTCATGTTCTCGGGGGTGTAGCCCCAGTCCTCGGGCATGGAGGCGCACCAGGCCTTGAGGACCTCGCGCCAGTCCAGTTCCTTGAAGGAGTCGGAGGTGTTCAGGACACCCAGACCCACGTTGGAGGTGCCGTCGCCCATGCCGAAGATCCAGCCGTAGCCGGGCAGCAGGCGGTCCTGGGGGCCGCGGCGGTCCCAGAGTTCCAGCCAGGACTCCAGGTAGTCGTCGTCATGACGGGGGGAGGTGAAGTAGGTCCGGACGGCCACGCCCATCGGGCGGTCCTCGCGGCGGTGCAGGCCCATCGCGAGGGAGAGCCGGGTGGAGTTGCCGTCGGCGGCCACGACGAGCGGGGCGTGGAAGGTGACTTCGCGTTTCTCCTCGCCGAGCTTGGCGTGCACACCGGTGATCCGGCCGGTGCGGTCGTCGACGACGGGGGCGCCGACGTTGCAGCGCTCGAAGAGGCGGGCGCCCGCCTTCTGCGCCTGGCGGGCGAGCTGTTCGTCGAAGTCGTCGCGCTTGCGGACGAGGCCGTAGTCGGGGAAGGAGGCGAGATCCGGCCAGTCGAGCTGGAGGCGGGTGCCGCCGCCGATGATGCGCAGGCCCTTGTTGCGCAGCCAGCCGGCCTCCTCGGAGATGTCGATGCCCATGGCGACCAGTTGCTTCACCGCGCGCGGGGTGAGTCCGTCGCCGCACACCTTCTCGCGCGGGAACTCGGTCTTCTCCAGCAGGAGGACGTCGAGGCCGGCCTTGGCGAGGTGGTAGGCCGTCGTGGAGCCGGCTGGCCCCGCGCCGACGACGATGACATCGGCGGTGTTTTCGGAGAGGGGCTCGGTCACGGCGGGGGCTCCCCAAGGCTCGAAATCTGCGTGCCGACCGGCACTGGACATGGGCAGTCTATTCAGCGGTACTGATCACCCTGCTGAAGGGCTGTCCCTGTGAACCGAGCTCTCCCCGCGGTACGGCTGCGTGTACCCACGCACGAGGACGCGTTCGCCTGGCATCGGGTCTTCGACGACCCCGAGGTCATGGAGTTCTACGGCGGGAGGTCCGCGGAGCTGTCCGTCTACGAGGAGCTCACCGCCCGCCAGCGCAGGCATGACGCGGAGCTCGGTTTCTGCCTGTGGACGATGACCGACGAGTCGGGACGGGTCATCGGCTTCACCGGCGCGCAGCCGTGGGCGCCGGACTGGGGCCCCCGGGGCGAGATCGAGATCGGCTGGCGGCTCGGGCGGGCCCACTGGGGCAAGGGGTATGTGACGGCGGCGGCGCACATGACGCTGGGACGGCTGCGGGCGGCGGGCGTGCCGAAGGTGGTGGCGATGGTGCGGCCGGGGAACGAGCGGTCGGTCGCGGTCACCAGGCGCCTCGGGATGGAACTGGCGGAGACGTTCCCGCACCCGCGGCTCCCGGAGGAGGCGCTCTGCTTCCGGCTCGACCTGCGTGACGGCATGACGTACGGTCACACAGAGTAACGATCTGTTACAGAAAGACACCTGACGCTTCCGGCCGCCGCATCCCGAGGGTTACCCTTCCAGTACCGCTGGGGGTGACATCTGTGCGTATAACACCCAAAACACCCGAAGTGCGCGTGCCACGGCTGGTCGGACTGATGGCCGTGGACGCACGCGAGACCGCCCGGGCACGGGGTCTGTTCCTCAACGCGCCGGACCGGCCGGACTTCCCTCTCACGGTCGTCGACTACGTCGTACGCCAGTTCCCGCAAGCCGGTGCCGAGGTGCCGCGGGACTCGATGGTGTACGTGTGGTTCGACTTCGGTGAGGGCGAGGGCGGCGGGGGCGTGCGCGAGCCACGCATCCCACGGCCGCCGCAGGGCGGGCTGCAACGGGAACTGGACCAGCCCGGGGGCGCCTTCGAGGTGAGCAGCCTGTGAGTCCCCGGTCGGGGCTCAGGCCTCCTTGAAGCCCCGGTGCAGGGCGACGATGCCGCCGGTGAGGTTGCGCCAGGCCACCTTCGACCAGCCCGCCGCACGCAGCCGTCCGGCCAGGGCGGGCTGGTCGGGCCAGGCGCGGATGGACTCGGCGAGGTAGACATAGGCGTCCGGGTTGGAGGAGACCGCACGGGCGACCGGCGGCAGGGCGCGCATCAGGTACTCGGTGTAGACGGTCCGCAGGGGCGCCCAGGTCGGATGTGAGAACTCGCAGATCACGACCCGGCCGCCGGGCCGCGTCACCCGGTACATCTCGCGCAGGGCCGCGTCGGTGTCCTGGACGTTGCGCAGCCCGAAGGAGATCGTCACGGCGTCGAAGGTGTCGTCCCCGAACGGCAGCCGGGTGGCGTCGCCCGCGGTGAAGGGCATCCAGGCGTTGCGCCGCTTGCCGACCTGGAGCATCCCCAGGGAGAAGTCGCAGGGCACGACGTAGGCACCGGCCCGGACGAACGGCTGGGAGGAGGTGCCCGTGCCGGCCGCCAGATCCAGGATCTTCTGCGCGGGGCGCGCGTCGACCGCCTTGGCGACCTCCTTCCGCCACTGCCGGTCCTGGCCGAGCGAGAGGACGTCGTTGGTCAGGTCGTACCGTTCCGCCACGTCGTCGAACATCGAGGCGACTTCGTGCGGCTGCTTGTTCAGGGAGGCGCGGGTCACGCTCGCCATTCTTGCAGCACGCCCTCAGGGGACGAGCTTCGGCTTCTTCTTCGCGGCCACGTCCTCCACCCAGCCGCACGCCACGATGAACACCGCGATCAGGATCCAGCCGACGCCGAACATGAACCACTGGCTGTCCAGCGGGAGCCACTTCTCGAACGCGGGGACGTTCCACATCTGGTCGATCAGCGGGACCGCGAGGACGAGGGCGATCTCGTGCCAGAGGTAGATCGTCACCGCGCGGGCGTTGAAGATCGTGACCGTCCGGTCGAGCTTCCTGAAGCGGGCCAGCCAGCCGAAGTCGATCGTGAAGTAGGCCTTCGCCCACATCAGCAGCATCACGAAACCGGCCGACCAGAAGGCCTGGGCTAGGGGGTTCTCGTCCAGGTCGTAGGTACCGAAGTCGGCCTGGTGCGAGAAGGCGTACCAGCCGCCGTAGCCGACGGCGGCGAGCGAGCCCACGACCACCAGGGCCGGCCGCATCCGCTGAAGCACGCCGTCGCGGTGCGCGAAGCCGAGGATCCAGCAGAAGAGGTACGTCGACAGGTCCCACAGGGCGGAGCCGAACCGGTTGTCCGGGCCCGACCAGACGAAGTTCAGGACCAGGATCGGGGCGAGGGAGAGGAGGAGGACCGGCACCGGGGCCTTGCGGAAGATCCACAGCAGGGCCGGGGAGAGGAGGACGAACCAGAGGTAGGTGCGCAGGTACCAGAGGATCTCCCAGGCCTGCGTGCCCCACGCGTTGCCCGGCGGGTCGCCGAGCGGCACGATCCAGTAGACGATCTGCCAGCCCGGCATCCAGTCGTGGACCAGCATCGCCAGGACGACGAAGAAGCCCCAGAACCAGAAGGGCGGGAGCAGGCGGCGGAGGCGGCTCCTGACGACCTTCGGCGCCGGGCGCTCCAGGGACTTCGCCATGAGGGTGCCGGCGAGGCCGAACATGATGCCCATGGAGGGGAACACCATGCCGCACCAGGCCCAGCCGAAGGTGTGGTAGGTGACGACGCGGATGAGGGCGACGGCCCTGAGGGTGTCGAAGTAACGGTCCCTTGCGGGTTTGCCGGGCCGCGGGTTCGGGGCGGACTCCTCGGCGCCGGCGTGTTCGGTGCCCGGAGTCGTGGACACAGCGGTCGTATCCGGCTCCGCCGGCGGCAGCCGTGCCGTCTGCTCGGCCGCCGGGGGGTGGCTGTGGTCGACGTACTGCTGTGGCTGTGGGTACGGCTGCTGGGCGTACTGCTGCCCGCCGGCGTAGGGGCCGTAGCCGTAGCCCTCGTAGCCCTCGCAGCCCTGCGGGTACGGGTTCTGCTGGTACGGGTTCTGCTGGTACGGGTTCTGCTGGTCCCAGGTCATCGGCCGCCCACCCCCGCCGGGGTGCCGACCTCGCCGGTGCGCTTGAGTTTCTGCCAGCGCAGGCGGCCGCCGGTGAGGGCGGTGATGCAGGAGTGGATGAGGACGAGGTACATCATCTGGCGGTAGGCCAGCTGCTGCAGCGGCATCATGGCGAGGTAACGGTACTTCTCCTTGTCGAGGCGGAACGCGTAGGCCGCACAGGCCAGTTGGATGCCGAGGACGGCGAGCCAGGCCAGCAGGGCCGCCTCGAAGTCGACGAAGATCATGGAGTAGACCGTGAAGACGTCGATGAGCGGGGCGAAGACCGGTGTGACGATCTGGAAGAGGACGACCAGGGGCATGCCGACGCGGCCGAAGCGGCCCGAAGGGCCCTGGTCGGTGAGGGACTTGCGGTGCTTCCACAGGGCCTGCATGGTGCCGTAGGACCAACGGTAGCGCTGGGACCACAGCTGCTTGAGCGAACCGGGCGCCTCCGTCCAGGCCTTGGCGTGCTCCTGGTAGACGACCCGCCAGCCCGCGCGGTGCATGGCGATGGTGATGTCGGTGTCCTCCGCGAGGGTGTCCTCGCTCATGCCGCCCACCTGGAGCACCGCCTCGCGGCGGAACGCGCCGATGGCGCCGGGGATGGTGGGCATGCAGCGCAGCAGGTCGTACATGCGCCGGTCGAGGTTGAAGCCCATCACGTACTCGATGTGCTGCCAGGCGCCGATGATCGTGTCGCGGTTGCCGACCTTGGCGTTGCCCGCGACCGCGCCGACCTCGGGGTCGGCGAACGGCTGCACGAGGTGCCGTACCGTCTCCGGCTCGAAGACCGTGTCGCCGTCCATCATCACGACTATGTCGTGACTGGCGTTGCGCACCCCGTTGTTGAGGGCGGCCGGCTTGCCCGCGTTCTCCTGGCGGATGACCCGGACGTTGGCCATGCCGAGCTTGTCGGCGGCGCCGCGGGCGATCTCGGAGGTACCGTCCGTGGAACCGTCGTCGACGACGATGATCTCGATCGGGTGGGTGCTCCGCGCCAGCGACTCCAGGGTGTTGGCGATGCATTCCTTCTCGTTGTACGCCGGGACGATCACGCTCACCGGCCGGGTGACCGTCGGACCCCAGCTGAAGCGGCGTCTGTTGCGCTGTCTGTAGTGGCGGCGGGCGATGAGCAGCATCATCCCGAAGCGGCCCATCACCGCGACGCCGACGACGAACAGCAGGCCGGAGAGGACGGGGAGGGCCCATTCGGCTATCGCGACCGCCACGATGAGCGACTTGCCCTCGTAGAGGGTCATGCCGGTGGCCGTGCGGTGGGCGGCCTGCAGGCGGGAGACGGTGGCGGCTCCGGTCCCCGTACCCGTGCCCGAGCCGGTTCCGGTTCCGGTTCCGGCCACGCCGGTGTCGGTGACGCCGGTGCTGGTCCGGCCGGTCGTCTGGCCGGTCGCGCCGGTGTCTGTGGCGGCGGCCTGCCGGCTGGCGGCGTTCCGCTTCTCGATGACGCCGCTGACGGTGGTGAAGGTGTAACCCTTCGCCTTCATCTTCCTGATGTACTGCGGCAGCGCCTTGATCGTCTGCGAGCGCTCGCCACCGGCGTCGTGGAAGAGGACCGCCGCGCCCTTGGTGCCGCTCGGTGTGGCCCACTTGACGATCTTCGAGACGCCCGGCTTCTTCCAGTCGTCGCTGTCGGTGTCGACGAAGACACTGGTGTAGCCCTCGTTGCCGAGCTTCTTGTAGACCGGCCAGCTGTAGTTGTCGATGGCGTCCGTCTCGGAGGAGTACGGCGCGCGGAACAGGGTCGTGGTGATGCCGGCCGCGCCCGCCAGCGCGAGCTGCGTCTGCTCCATCTCGCGGTTGATCCGGGCGTCGCTCTGGTACGACAGATCGACGTGCGTGAACGTGTGGATGCCGACCTCGTTGCCCTGCTGGACCATCGTCTTCACGATGCTCGGGTAGCGCGACACCATCGACCCGACCAGGAAGAACGTGCCGGGCACGTCGTACTGTTCGAGGATCTTGAGGACCTGGGGGGTGTAGGTCGGGTTCGGGCCGTCGTCGAAGGTGAGGGCGATGGTCTTGGAGGGGACCGAGACAGTGGTCGCCTGCCCGCCCCGGAAGGTGAGGATCGGGCCGCCGTCGAGGACCTTGTCCGGCACCTTGCCGGAGCCGGCGCCGGTGCGGACCCGCTGGTCGCCGCCGACCTCTGCGCGCAGATAGCCGTCGAGCAGCATCACGCAGGTCAGCGCCAGCAGGAGCAGCAGGGCGAGGATGACACGTGGTTTCTGCAGCGCCGCGGCCCTGCCCGCCGCCCGCTCGATGCGGGAGGGGGCGCGCCTGCGGCCGCGTGCGGACGTCGGTGCAGTCATGGGAAAGGGCCTGCGTTCCCGGTCAGTCGGCGGTGCCGGAGGCGGATGCGGATGCGGATGCGGATGCGGACGGGGTTGCGGACACGGACGGGGTCGCGGACGGAGTTGCGGTGGTCGAGGACGTCGCCGACGGGCGGTCGCCGGGCAGGCCGGCCTGCCGGCCGATGCCGCCCTGCGGGCGCTCGCCACCGGGAACGTTGCCGGCCCGCGAGAAGTCCGGGATCAGCGAGTCCGGGGTCAGCGAGGTTCCCCAGCCCATGAAGGCGGCGCCGAGCACTCCCGTGTAGGCGAGGCAGACGACGCCGAGGAGGAGGCCGACGCGTCGCAGCACCTTGGACCGGCGCCCGGAGGAATCGACGAAGACGGGCCCCTCAACAGACCCGTTGCCTTGTTTGCGGCGGCGACCGCGCCCCGCGGCGCGGCTTTCGATGGCAGGCTCGGATTGCATTCCCCGGACATTAGGCAGGCTTTATGTGATCGTCTTCGTGATTCATGTGAGGCACCCATGAGAATCCCCTTTCCCTGTCCTTTCGCTGAGAGATTCCATGAACGACTGCGGCAGCCGTCGCGAGGGAGAAACAGCCTGAACATCCCTTTCACCCCGCACCATTCACCCGTTTCACGCCTTTTGTTCCACGAGGTTTCCATGTATTGACCGAACCGGTGAACACCATGACCGTGTGAGACGTTTTCCTCTTGAATCAGGCTTTGTTTCGAGCTTGAGACACACATCACGAGAGCGGGTGCATCTAAATGCGGAGTTTCCTCAGGTCGACTGCCGGGCTTACCTGCCTGTTTGCCATGGCAGTCACGGGGTGCTCCTCGGGCTCCGACGGCACGTCGGACGCGGCGCCCGCACCGTCGAAGAAGGCGTCGGCCTCGGCGGGCGAGGCCGACGGCTCGGACGTGTCCAGCACGGCGTACGCGCCCTACGTCAGCGCGACGGAGGCCGCCGACACGGACGCCGCGGGGGCGCCCTCGACGTACAACCTCGCCTTCGTGATCGCCGACGGCAGCAGCTGCACCCCGGCCTGGAACGGGACGGACGCGATCGGCAGTTCGGCCGTGACGTCACGGATCTCGAAGCTGAAGGAGAACGGCGCGACGGTCCGGGTCTCCTTCGGCGGCGCCTCGGGCAAGGAGCTGGCGACGACGTGCTCCAGCGCGTCGAAACTCGCCGCCGCGTACGGCGCCGCGCTGGACGCCGCGGGCTCCTCCCAAGCCGACTTCGACATCGAGGGCGACACGCTGACCGACGCGGACTCGGTCGCCCTGCGGTCGCAGGCGATCGCGCGGCTCCAGAAGGAACGGCCGGACCTGAAGGTCTCCTTCACCCTGCCCGTGATGCCGTCGGGGCTCGACTCCGGCGGCCTCGCGCTGCTGGAGTCCGCCAACAAGTACGACGTGCAGGTCTCGACGGTCAACATCATGACCATGAACTACGGCGAGTCGTACGACGGGGACATGGGCGACTACGCGGTCACCTCGGCGAAGGCCGCGCACGCGCAGCTGAAGAAGGTGTTCGGGCTGTCGGACGCGGGCGCGTGGGGCGGGATGGCGCTGACCTCGATGATCGGGGTGAACGACGTGGACGGGGAGACGTTCTCGCTGTCCGACGCGACGGATGTGCGGGCGTTCGCGGAGGAGGAGGGGATCGCTTGGGTGTCGATGTGGTCGACGTTCAGGGATGCGCCGTGTGAGAGCGGGACGGCTTCGCAGGATGACGCGGCGACGGACTGCAGTGGGGTGAGCCAGAGCCCGGGGGCGTTCGGGAAGGCCTTCGCCGGCTGAGTGCGCGGCGCGGGTCGTACGTGGGTGGTGCGTGGGTTGGTACGTGGCTGGTGCGAGGGTGGTGCGTGGGTTGGTACGTGGCTGGTCGCGCCCACGCGGCGGAGCGCACATGGACAGCACCCCGCGCCCCTGAAGGGGCCGCACCTATCGCCGTCTGTGCACAAGGCGGCCCGCGCACACGGTCGCGATGCACTCCCCCGCCCCGTCGAACACCGCCAGGTCGGCCCGGCCGGACCGCACGATCGTCGGCTTCGGGGGCGGGTCCGGAAGAACCGTCACGTCGTTGCGGTCCGCCGCCGCCCGCAGCTCGGGCGAGTCGGCGTACCGCTCCAGGACCGCCGCCGCTCCCCGCTTGAGCACCGCGTGCACCCGCTCCCGCGGGCTCGGGGCGGCCGGGAGGGGGCCGTCGTGGACGCGGGCCGGGCCCAGAGCACCCGGCCAGGTGCGGAGCCTCGCCCGTGGGAACCGTGCGCGCAGCTCGTCGTACGTCCCGACCGCGGCGATCCGGTCGGTCGCCACCAGCACGGCGCCGTTCTCGATCGGCTCGGCGTCCCAGGTGACGAAGACCCGGTCCGCCGCGTGAATCGTCTCCACCGGTGCGTCAGTTGGAGGTGAGGAGCTTCAGCTCGGGGTGCGCGGTGCCGCCCTCGATCGCCGTCGAGGAGATGTGGGACATCACCCGCTCGTCGACCGGGTCGTTCGCCGGGTCGTCGTGGACGACCAGGTGCTCGTAGGTCGTGGCGCGCTGCGCCGGGACGCGGCCCGCCTTGCGGATCAGGTCGATGATCTCCAGGCGGTTGGAGCGGTGCTTGGCGCCGGCCGAGGAGACGACGTTCTCCTCCAGCATGATCGAGCCGAGGTCGTCCGCGCCGTAGTGGAGCGAGAGCTGGCCGACCTCCTTGCCCGTGGTCAGCCAGGAGCCCTGGATGTGGGCGACGTTGTCGAGGAAGACACGGGCTACGGCGATCATCCGCAGGTACTCGAAGAGCGTGGCCTGGGTGCGGCCCTTCAGGTGGTTGTTCTCGGGCTGGTAGGTGTACGGGATGAAGGCGCGGAAGCCGCCCGTGCGGTCCTGGACGTCCCGGATCATGCGCAGGTGCTCGATGCGCTCGGCGTTGGTCTCGCCGGTGCCCATGAGCATCGTGGACGTGGACTCCACGCCCAGCCGGTGCGCGGTCTCCATGATCTCCAGCCAGCGCTCGCCGCTCTCCTTGAGGGGCGCGATGGCCTTGCGGGGGCGCGCGGGAAGGAGTTCCGCGCCGGCGCCCGCGAAGGAGTCCAGGCCGGCCTCGTGGATGCGGGTGATGGCCTCTTCGACGGAGACGCCGGAGATCCTCGCCATGTGCTCGACCTCGGACGCGCCGAGGGAGTGGATGACCAGCTGCGGGAACGCGTCCTTGATCGCCTTGAAGTGCTTCTCGTAGTACTCGACGCCGTAGTCGGGGTGGTGGCCGCCCTGGAACATGATCTGGGTGCCGCCCAGCTCGACCGTCTCCGCGCAGCGGCGCAGGATGTCGTCGAGGTCGCGGGTCCAGCCCTTGGCGGTGTCCTTGGGGGCCGCGTAGAAGGCGCAGAACTTGCAGGCCGTGACGCACACGTTCGTGTAGTTGATGTTCCGCTCGATGATGTACGTCGCGATGTGCTCGGTGCCCGCGTACCGGCGGCGGCGTACGGCGTCGGCGGCGGCGCCCAGCGCGTGCAGCGGGGCGTCGCGGTAGAGGTCGAGCGCCTCTTCCGGGGTGATCCGCCCACCGGCAGCGGCACGGTCGAGGACGGACTGGAGATCGGCCTTCTCGGTCACCGGGCGCGTCCCTTTCGAAATGGCTTGTGGACGGACCGAACCAGCCTACGCCAGCCCCGCGTCCGCCTTTCGAACGGCCCGGCCTCAGGCCGTGTACGCGCCGACCAGCAGCCCCGCGAACGCCCCCGCGATCAGGAACGGCCCGAACGCGATCGCCGTCTTGCGCCCGGCCCGCCGCAGGACGACGAGCGCACCGCCGTACAGGGCGCCGAGCAGGAAGCCGGCGAAGGTGCCCAGCAGCAGGGTGGGCCAGCCGTACCAGCCGAGGACGGCGCCCGTGCCGAGGGCCAGCTTCACGTCGCCGAAGCCCATGCCGCCGGGGTTGACGAGGAAGAGGACGAAGTAGCCGCCGCCGAGGGCGAGGGCCGCGTAGAGGGAGGTGAGCCAGTCGCCGGCGTGCTCGGGGAGCAGGGCGGCGACCCCGAGGAGCGCGAGGGCGGCGGTCGCGAGGGGGAGGGTGAGCGGGTCGGGGAGCCGCCGCACCCGGAAGTCCACGACCGCGAGCAGTACGGCGACGGGAGCCAGGAGCAGCCAGACGGCCAGCTCCGGACGCGCGCCGGTGGCCAGGGCGAGGGCCGCGCAGACGAGGGCGGTGGCGAGGGCGAGGGAGGTGGCGCGGGGGCCGCGGGCGGTGGCGCGAGGGGCCCGGCTGGTGGCGCGGGGGGCAGGTGCGGCTTCGTCGGTGGTTGCGGCTTCGTCGGTGGTTGCCGATTCGTCGGTGGTTGCGGCTTCGTCGGTGGTTGCCGGTTCGGTGTTCCCGCCCGCAGCACCGGTGCGGGTCGCGTTGTCAGGCGCGGGTGGCCCCTCCCGGTCGTCCTCGCCGTCGGCGGCAGCGGCTCCGCCGTCGGACAGCACCCCGCGCGCCTTCTGGTCGGACAGCACGCCCCGCGCGTTCTGGTCGGACGGCACCCCCCGCGCGTTCTGAGGGTCCGCGCCCCGCGCACACTGCTCGCACACCCCCCGGCCCAGCCACCCCCGGATCGGATGCCCGCCGGGGCACGCCTTGCGCCACTCCTCCCCCGCCGGCACCGAGAAGCGGTACGCGGCGCGGGGCAGCAGGGCGCCGGCCGTCGCGCCCCAGAGGGCGGCGGCGGCCGGGAGGGCGAGGTCCAGGGCGGTCATCCGGTCGCGGCGGCGCCGTCGCGCCAGGCCGGGAGGAGTTCGTCCAGGAGCGCCTCGGTGCGCGGGGGCAGGCCGCGCGCGCCGCTGCGGGCGACGAGGTCGGCGGCGAGGGCGCGCAGCCGGTCCGGGTCGCCGGTGGCGTGCGTGGCGCGCAGCAGCTCGTTCCAGAGGCGCTCGTCCGCCGGGGCCGTCCTCAGCGCCGCGCCGAGCGCCTCGATCGCCTTCTCCGCACGGTCCTTCTCCAGGTGGAACGCGGACAGTGCGAGGCCGATGTCGGCGACCAGGAGCGGGAGCTGAGCGTCGATGATCTCGTGGGTGAGCCAGCGGTAGCGGCCCTCCGCACGATCGGCGAGCAGTGGGCCGCGCACCAGGACGAGCGCGTCGGTGAGCAGACGGCCGCGGACCGCGCGGCTGTCGACGCCCTTGCCCTGGGTGGCCTCGTGGTAGAGGGAGCGCAGCACGTCCAGGTCGGAGACGACCGACTTGGCGAGCGTGAGGCGGCCGGCCGCGTCGGTGCGCAGCCGGGGGCTGCCGTCGGGGTCGGTGCCGAGCCAGGCGCGCAGCCGCTCCAGGAGGGCGTCGCGGACGTCCTCCGTCACGCCCCGCGGCCACAGCGCGGACGACAGTACGCGCGGGTGCACGCCCTCGCGGTGCAGCAGGAGCAGGGCCAGGGCCTCGTGGAGGAGGGCGCTGCGCTCCCCGTCGGGGGTGTCCAGACCGATGATCTCGTACGGCCCGACGAGCCGCGCGTACACCGCGGGACGGCCCTGTTCGCTGATGTCGACGAGGAACGGCGGGGTGGTGGTGGGCCCGTCCGGGTCGCGCTCGGGGTCGGCCTCCACGAAGAGTTCGACGACCGCGCGCTGCTGGACGGCGGGCAGCAGCTGGGCCTGGAGTTCGAGGCCGAGGAGCGGGGCGAGGAGCCTGCCGTCCGGGGTGATCTCCATCGCCCAGGCGGCGCCGGGCAGGTCGCCGCTCTCGGTGCCGACCAGGTAGCCGATGCCCAGTCGGCTGGCATCGGCGGCGAGTTCGGCCAGGCGCAGGGCGTCCTGGTCGGACGGCCGGCCGGCGAGGAGGACGAGGTTCGGGGCCCAGCGGGTGTGCTGGGCGGGCCCGGTCCGGCCGGTGAGGACGGAGTGGTGGTCGGCGGCGCCCAACGCGCCGCGCCGCTGCCGGGTCTCGGCCTCCATCGTCTCGAACAGCGCTTCCACGTCGTCGAGATGGCGCAGCCGGTTGGGGGCGAGCGGGGTGAGCTCCGCGCCGAAGCCGACCAGAGTGATGGTCATACGGTCCGACCAGCCGTTGGTGGCGAGTTCGGCGGCGACCGAGGCGAACACGGCGGCCCGGTCGGCCTCGCGGCCGCTCAGCGAGACGATGCCGGGCACGGCCTCCAGGTTGAGCAGCAGCCGCGAGTCGTCCATCGTGCCGAGGCTGACGAGCCCGGGGTACGGCGCGGCGGCGTCGGTGTCCTCGTAGCGCTCGGCGTCCGCGCGGGACAGCGTCCAGAACGTCTGGTCCTGGCCGAGCTGCCAGGGCGCCGGGGGTTTGCCGGCCGGCTGGGCCAGTTGGAGATGCAGATCGCCGTTGCTGAGCCAGGCCGCGTAGACGACGGGCAGGGAGCGGGACTCGGCGGTGAGGGCGGCGGCGAGTCCGCGCAGCGACCGGTCGAGCAGGCGTACGCCGTCCGGGTCCGCGCCGACCAGCAGCGCGTCCTGCACGTCCTGGGCGTCGCCGGTCGGGATGGGCGGCTCCATGCCGCGGCGGCCGCCGACGGCACCGAGCGCCGACTGCCACAGGGCCTGCCGGCGCCGGCGGCCGAGGGCGGCGAGCAGGCCGGCGGCGAGGAGGGGGGCGCCGAGCAGAGCCTCGGGGAGGCCGAAGGAGGAGTGCCCGGAGCTCTCCTGAGCGTGCGCGGCGGGGGCACCGGTGCCGCCGCTCTGGCGCGGGCTGGGCACGGTGATCTGCGCGGTGGCGCCCTCCTCGCCGGCGTGCTGCCCGCCGCCCTGCTCCTGCTGGTGCTGGGCGTGGTCGCCGGTCCTCGCGTAGTCGCCGATCTGCTGCCGGACCTCCGGCGAGACATGCGCGTCGGGGTTCTCGACGAGTTCGCCGCCGTGCGCGTCGCCGGGCATCTCCATGATCCAGCCGGGCCGGATCAGGCTGGCCTCGGAGAGCCGGGAGCCGTCGGGCTGGATGCGGTCCTTGTTGAGCTCGTAGATCTCCTTGTACCGGCGGCCGTCGCCGAGGTGGCGCTGCGCGATCTCCCACAGGGAGTCGTGGTGGCGGCCCTCGGGCGGCTGGATCCGGTAGTACTTCGTCGCGCCGTGCGTGGCGGTGGAGCCCTGTTCGGCCTGGGCCGAGACCTGGCTGGCCTGCTCGGCGAGGGCGGCGGCGGTGTTCTTCGCCTGCTCCTGCTGCTGGGCGAGGATGCCGGGGGTCGCCTGCGCGGTGGCCACCGTGCCCTTCTGGTTGCCCTCCAGGCTGTGGCCGAGCTGCGAGAGGCCCGGGGTGAGGCTGGCGGCGGTGGCGCCGACCAGCAGCAGCGCGGCGACGAGCTGCCGGGCGAGCAGCTGGCTGGGGCCGGCGCCGGGGACCCGGCCGGGCAGGCCGACACCGGAGACGGCGGCCTTGACCTCCACGAGCACACAGGCCGTGAACTGGGCCCAGGCCAGCCAGACGACGACCGTCAGCGCGTACAGGAACGTCTGGACGTCGATCGGCTGCGACAGCCAGTCCATGCTGGGCGCGCTGCGCGGCAGGGGCCAGCCGACGGTCACGGCGAGGGCGCCGGGGACGCCCACGACGAGGACGAGCAGCACCACGAAGGCGAGGAACGCCTTGACGACGTCCCCGAACGTGCGCCGGCGCAGCCGCACCGGCTGCGGGGTCCGGTTCCGCGGACCGGACGGACTGGTCCCCGTCGGTCTTCCCGTCGAGCTTGATGTGCCGCGTCGCGCCATGGCGGGTGTCCCGTGGTCGTGTGTGGAAGGAGTGGGCCGGGGGCACATCGAGCCAGCCGAAGTCCCCCTGCCGATCCTATTGACTGGCACCGACAGCGTCGAAGGGGGAGAACGGCCAACGACCGCCCGAATCCTCCGCTTTCCCCAACCGGTTCCCGATTCGCCGGAGTTGCCGAGGCCCACCCTGCACACGCTCTCTCCACACACCCCGCACAACCCCCGTCCGGTGAGGCCGGCCGACCCGGATCCGCACACTCCGCCCGACGACACCTGCCCATCCCAGCCCAGCCCAGCACGGCAACGGCAACGGCAACGGCAACGGCCGTACGCACGCACGCACGGTCGGGGCTGTTCGCATGTGCGGCGGCGGTACGACGGCGCGTCGCGGCCCTTCCGGCGGAGCGCCTAGCCGACCTCGTTCTCGGCCGTCGCCTGGCCGTGCACCACGATCGCGCCGCCGTAGAACATCCCGGTGAAGACGGGGTCGTACGTCAACTGGACCTCGACCTGGACCTGTTGTTCGTCGGCGGAGACGCAGTGGGTGCCGGCGACGTCGGCGGTGGACATGTCCATCTCGCGGGCGAAGGTCTTCACCCGGGCGTCGCAGTCCTGGAAGTTGATCGGGGCGCCGCCCTGGTTCTCGTACAGCTTGTCCAGGTCGATGTCCTGGGCCGCGTAACGGGCCGCCTGTTCCGCGATGTCGGCGGCCCGTTCGCGCTTGGAGATGGACAGGCCGCCGTCGATGACGAACGCGGACAGGGTGAGGAAGACCAGGGCGAAGATGATGACCGCTCCCGCGCCCGAGCCCCGGTCGTCGAGACGGAGCCGGCGCGCGGTCCACCAACTGCGCAGCACCGCAAGGCTCATGCTGCCCTCCGGAAGGGGTCCAGCGGCGAGGAGAAGCTCGCGGTGAGCCTCGTCGGGATGTCCAGGCCGAGCATGGCCAGGCCCCGCACCTGGCAGCTCACCTCGACCGTGAAGATGGAGTCGGGCTCGAAGCCCGCGCTGGTCTGGACGACGGAGACCGGACCGGAGCAGACGTCCGAGAGGTCCGCCTCGGCGGCCTTCTGGGCCTCCGTCATGGCCGTGGCGTGGTCCTTCTGGATGGACCCGGCGCGGGCCGCGTCGCGCGCGGCGCCGTCGACCGCGCCGCGCCCGTCGACGAGCTGGCCGAAGGCGACCAGGACGAGAATGAACAGGATCATGACCGGGGCGAGGATGACGACCTCGACGGTCGACAGCCCCCGGTCGTCGTGCCGAAGTCTTTGCGCTGCGGAGGGCATCTAGTTCCCGTCCTCCACGAAACGCTCCACCGGCCCCGCGGACCGTGCGTGCACCGTCAGGTCCAGGCCGGGGAACACCGTGGGGATGCGGGCCGTGATCTCGACGCCGACCGTGTGCTGTTCCGGCTGGACCGTCTTCACGTCGGGCGACAGGACGAGCTGCGGCCCGAGCTGGCTGATGTAGGAGTCGACCACGTCCTGGGCCTCGCCGCGCCAGGCGCCGGGTTCGGCGTCGGCGGTGGCGCGGGCCTTGCGGGCGCCGGCCTGGGCGGCCGCCTGGGCCACGTGGTCGGCGAAGAAGTACAGCGCGAACTGCACCGTCGCGAAGATCATGAAGAAGAGAACGGGGGTGAGGAACACGAACTCGATGGCCGTCATGCCCGAGTCGGCCGAGTCACCGCGCGCGACGGCCGCCCGGCGGCGTACCCAGCCGCCCGGGCCTCTGCTCACGCCCACAGACATCCCCGTCATCCCCGTCATCCCCGTCACCCCGTAGAAGTACCCGTACGCCCGCTCAGCAGGTCCCGCTCGCGTTGGCGCCCTTGATGCAGTTGCCGACCTTGTTGGCGCCGTCGCTCAGCGCGGCGTTGATGATGGCGGCCACCACGCCGACGATCGCCACGACGACCGCCGAGATGATGACCCACTCGACGGCGGAGGCACCGCGGTCGAGTTCGCCGGAGCGGGCGCGCTGCACACGGCCCTGGAGGAAGGTGACCAGGAAGTCCACCGCAGGGATCCCGGTGCTGAAGTTCCGTGCGTTCATGATGTCTTGTCCTCTCGAAACAGCAGTTGGCGAAGGTTCTCGATTCAGCTCGGGTCAGCTCACACCTGGAACACCCGCATCGCCGCCGGGAAGATCAGGAAAACCAGGAAGCCGGCGCACAGCAGCAGCTGGGCGACGAGCATCGACTGGGACTTCTCGCCCGCGCTGCCCTCGATCTCGGCGAGTTCGCGGTGGCGCATGGTCTCGGCGCGGGAGGCGAGGGACTCTCGGACCTTGGCGCCGTCGTCCGCGACCAGGGCGAGGGAGGCCGACAGGTCCTTCAGCTCCTCCACACCCAGTTCCTCGCCGAGCGCGCCGAGCGCCTGCCACTGGCTGACGCCGGTGATCCGGGCGTCGGAGAGAGCGTTACGGATGCGCTGGTTGGCCCAGCCGTCGGAGACCTCGGCGGCCGCCATCAGGGCCTCGGGGAGGCCGCGGCCGCCGGCGAGGCTCATCGACACCAGGTCGAGGTACGCCCCGATGACCCGCCTGAGGTCCCGGCGCTTCTCGGCCGCGTCCCGTCGTACCTCCAGGTCGGGCAGGAAGAAGAACAGGGCCGCGCAGGCCAGGGCCAGCCAGACCGGGACGACCGGGCTGCGCCCGAAGCCCATCGTGTAGACGACGGCGAAGAGGAAGGGGCCGAAGATCAGCCCGGCCGCCGCGAGCAGCACCTTGGTCGCCAGGAACCTCTCCCAGCTGCGGTCGAGGACGGCGAGGTCGGCGCGGAGCGAGCGCTGTTCCCAGCCCTGCTGGCGGTAGAACTCGGCGACCCGCGCACCGACTTCGGCGCGCAGCGAGCCGAACCTGCCGGTGTCCTGCGTCGGCCGCGCCGACTCGTAGGCCGCGCCGCGCGCCCGCATCGCGTCGATCCGGGCGACCTGCGCGACCGCGCTGCGCCGGGACGGCATCAGGGCGCGGATCAGGGCGTAGACGCCGAGACCCAGGATCACGCCGACGAGGATCGGCATCGTGAGGTTCACCGGCGGACTCCTTCCTCGGTGGGGAGCTGTTGCTGGCCCGGTGCGCCCGGCACGCCCGGTGCGCCGGGGACGGTGCGGGGCGGTCGTACGAACTGCACGGAGGACTGGTCGCGGACCAGGAACCGTTCCGGGGTCTCGATGGTGGACAGCTTGCGCAGCCACCAGAAGCCGAGCGCGAACAGGCCGCAGACCAGGGCGAGTACGAGCTGGCCGACGGCGGTGCCGTACGGCGCCACGAAGTCGCGGTTGAAGACGGCGAGGCCGAGGACGAAGGCGACCGACACGGCGACGACGATCTGGACGGAGCGCCGTGTGGACGCCCGCTGGGCCATCACGCGCTGCCGCATGTCGACCTCCTCGCGGGCCGACTTGGCGAGCGCGCCCAGCACTTGGCGCAGACCAGGCCCGCGCAGCCGCGCGTTGAGAATGAGAGCGGCCACGATGATGTCCGCCGACGCGTCGTCGATCTCGTCGGCGAGGTGCTGGAGCGCGTCCGGCAGCGGGGTGCGGGCGCGCAGCCGGTCGACGAGGGCGTCGAGGTGGGGCCGCAGGATGGGCGCGGCGGCACGGCCCGAGGCCGGGATGGCCTGTTCCAGGCCGACCGCGCCGGCGATGGTGTCGCGCAGCGACTCGGTCCAGGAGGCAAGGGCCTCGACGCGCTTCATCGCGGCCCGCTCCTCCGCCGCGCCGCCGAACAGCTTGTCCCAGAAGAAGACCAGGACACCGGCGGCGATGCCGGCCACCGCCCAGCGGGTCAGCAGGAGCACGGCGAGCCCGATGATGGCTGCCAGCGAACCGCGCTGACCGGCGAACCGGATGAGCTCGGCGGCCCGTTGGTCGGCCTTCTGCTTCTCGTGGTCGGGCTTGGCGGGCAGCCCGCGGATCGCCAGGATCAGCAGCGCGAGTCCGCCGCCGGCGGCGACTCCGCAGCCGAGGGCGTAGAGGACCGTGGTGGAGAAGAGCCCGCCCATGGAGCCCAGAGAGTCCAGGTTCATGTCACGTCACCCCCAGGCCCCGTGCGGCTGGTAGCCGTAGGCCATCAGGTCCTCCAGGCAGGCTATGGGCGCATGCGGTACGACCCGGCCGTCGGGTGTCTCCGCGAAGACCTCGCTGGACAGCACCCGGCCGTCGACGCCGTTGACCTCGCGCACCGAGGTGACCATGCGCTGGAGACGGCCGCCGGCCTGGTAGTTGTTGCGCCGCTGGATGAAGACGACGAAGTTCACCGCGCCCGCGATCAGCATCTGGCTGGCCTCGATGGGCAGCCGCTCGGAGGCCTGGAGCGCGTACGTCGAGATACGGTTGAAGACTTCGCTGGAGCTGTTGGCGTGGATCGTGGAGAGCGACCCGTCGTTGCCCTGCGACATCGCGTTGAGCATGGTGACGATCTCGTCGCCGAGGACCTCGCCGACAATGACGCGGGAGGGGTTCATACGGAGCGAGCGGCGGACCAGCTCCGCCATGCTGATGGCGCCCTGGCCCTCGGAGTTGGGCAGCCGCTCCTCGAACGCCACGACGTTCGGATGCAGGTCGTGGAAGGTGTCGAGCCCCAGTTCCAGGGCGCGTTCGACGGTGATGAGCCGCTCGTGCGGGGGGATCTCGTTGGCGAGGGCGCGCAGCAGGGTCGTCTTGCCCGCGTTCGTCGCCCCCGCGATCATGATGTTCTTGCGGGCCCGGACGGCGCAGGCCATGAAGTGCGCGACCTCGGGTGTCAGCGTGCCGTTGCCGACGAGATCGGAGATGAACACCTTGCCCATGCGGGCGCGACGGATGGACAGCGCGGGCCGCCGGGTGACGTCCATGACGGCGGAGAGCCGGGAGCCGTCGGGAAGCCGCAGGTCGAGCTGCGGGTTGGCCGAGTCGAAGGGCCGGGACGACAGACCGGAGTAGGCACCGAGCACCTGGATGAGCTCGATGAGCTCCTCGTCCGTCTCCGCGACGGGCTCCCCGACGGCCTCGCGGCCGTCGCTGTAGCCGACGAAGACCTGGTCGCAGCCGTTGATGTCGATGTTCTCGACGTCCGGGTCGTCGAGCAGCGGCTGTAGCCGCCCCACGCCGAACAGCGCCGCGTGCACGGCGGCCGCGTACTGCTCCTCGGTCTCCGCGTCCAGCGGGGTGCGTCCGGCGTTGATCTCCGCGCGGGCGTACTCCTCCAGGATCTGGGCTATGACCGCACGGGCGTACTGCCGTTCGTCCTCGGTGGACATCGGCGTCACGCCGGACGCCTGGTCCTGGCGGCGCTGCTCGGCGATACGGTCGCCGGCGTCCTGCCGGAACCGCTTGACCAACTGGTGGTCGACAGCGGTCATCGGCCGGCCCCCGCGTGGGGCGCCTGTGTCGGTACGGACCAGGCGGCGCCGTACTGCTGGTGGAGGTCGGCGGTGACCTTGCGGGCCGAACGGATGAGCAGGGACTTGTCGAGGCGCCCGCGCTTGCGGCCGGCCAACTGGTCGGCGCCGGCCGGGTCGTCGGCGATGGTGCCGACCACGCGGGCGCCGGTCTGGGCGTGCACGAGCATGTCGTTGACCTGGCCCACCAGCTTGCCGGCGCCGGCCGGGTCGGCGACCAGGACGACACCGATCAGCGGGGTGGCGAGGGCGGCGGCACCGCGCGGACCGCCGTGCAGCTTGTGCGCGAGGGCCGCGGCCCGGTCCCGGACCCGGGCGAGCGCCTCGGGCTCGGTCCGCGAGACGAGCAGGACGAGCGCCGCGTGCGGGAACATCTCCACGGCCGGGGTGTCGCCGCTGATCCGCCCGCAGTCGGCGATGACGTCCGCCGGGGCGTTCGGGGAGTCGGCGAGCGCGGCGAAGGCGTGCCCGAGGGTGGGCCACAGCCCGGCGAGCCCGGCGGCGTGCTCGGCGATCCCGAGGCCGACGAGCACCTCAAGACCGCCGCTCAACGGCTGGACGTGATCCCAGAGTTGGTCCGGTACGAGCCCGCGTCGCGCGGTGGCGGCGATGGACAGCATGCCGGTGTTGGGGTTGAGCGGTCCGCCGTGCGCGGCGGCACTGCGGTAGACGAGGTCGCCGCCGGCCGGGTCGGCCTCGGCGAGCAGGACCCGGCGCGGCCAGACCGCGGCCAGTGCGACGGCCGCGGTGGTGACGCCGGGGGAACCCTTGTCGGCGGCGATTGCGATGAGCGCCATGGGGTGCGGGCCGCCTTCTAGTTGCCGTTGCCGGATACGCCGGGCACGAGGACGAGGGCGACCGAACCGGTGGCGGCGGCCTGGGCCAGCGCGGCGGCGTCGGCGCTGTCGACGGTGAGCGTGATGGCGTAGTTGGTGCTGCTGACCAGGTCCGAGCTGCTCTTGTCGTCCGGTACGGCGCTGACCTTGGCGTTGCCCGTGATCAGCGAATCGCCGCCGGAGGAAGAGGACGAACCGCCGGAGGAGGAGCCGCCGGAGGAAGAGGAGCTGCTGACACGGTAGGCGGCGACGGTGTCGCCCACCTCGAGACCGCTCGGGTACTGACCCTCCTTGAGAGCCAGGCCGACGGTGGACTTGCCGGCGGGAAGCTTGCTGCCGCTGCCGAACATCTCACCGACGGCGACGGCACCGGCCGGGATGGTGCTGGTGGCCTTCAGCTTCTTCAGGCTCTCCAGCTGGGACCACCTGACGTAGTGGATGCTGGAGTCGTCGGCGACCATGACGGAGGTCACGTTGCTCCCGGTCACGGACGAGCCGGCCGGAATCTCCTGCGTGATCTTTATGACCTCGATCCGCTTGCCGGCCTGCAGCACGAGCGTCGTCGCCCCCAGCGCCCCCAGCAGAATCAGCAGCACGGCGAGCGCGGCCAGCGCGGGCTTGCGCTCCCGGGGGGCGGTGGGAAGCCGGTCACCGACCGAGGGTTGAGCCGGACCCGCGGAACGACCGGCGCCCGCCCCCGTACGCTCTTGGATCTTCACGCAACCGCTCCCCGTTACAGCCAAGACAGTCTCTGTCGAGAACTCTGAAAACCTGTCAACGCCTGTCGCCGTGCCTGCCGGTACAGCGAAAGCGGACACTCCACACGAATCACCCCGACCCGGCCAAATACTCGGCCGCAGGGCGAGTGTCAAGCGATCGCACCGTATCAGCCGTGCATAAGCCCCTCAAGGCACGCCCGGACTCCTTGACCTCACCGAAATCGTCGTTGCGATCTGCAACTGCGGTGGTCTGTGCGGCGGTTGGGATGTGGGAGACGGGAAGGGATTCCGAACTGTGCGCAGGCGAATCCACAACACCCTGTCAGCACCCTGTCCACGGCCGAGTCCACGCCCGACGCCCTCACCGCGCGCCCATGAGGTCTGCACGAAGTGCTCACGCGGGCCGACGGGCGCCGGGTCCTGGACGGCGGCCCGAGTAGGATCACGGATCACCCGGCCGGGCGAAGGGGTTCGCCGCCGTGAACACCCCTGACGACACGACCGACAGCGACGCCCGACCGCGACGCCCGACTCTGAGGATGGCGGACCGTGACCGTGCCGCAGCGCCGTTCCTGGCAGCCCCCGGCGGGTGAGGAGCTCGTGGCGCGCGCCCCGGTGTCCTTCGCGACCGGCGCGGCGCACCGGGTCCAGGGCCGGCGCTGGTTCCGGGACACCGAACGGCGGGACATACAGGCCGATTTGGCGGGCTGGCCGCCAGGCCCGGCCTATCGGCTCAGGTCACGGGTCGGCCCCGTGGTGTGGACGGTACTGACGGCCGCGTTCCTCCTCGGCCTCTTCGTCCTGACCGTGGTCTCCGGAGGCAACGGCCCGACGGGCGGCGGCCCCGGCGGCGGGGGCTCCCTGGGCAAGAGCGAGGACCCGGACGACGAGGAGACCGACTTCCCGGTGCTGTGGGCCGCCCCTGGCACGATCGCCCGCACCCTCCCCTGGGAACTCGACCCGGCCCGCCGCCCCGACACGGACATCACGCACCTGGTCCTGACCGACCGCCGGCTGCTGGTCCTCGGCGGACTGCGGGACCCCAGGGACCCCTGGGAGGAAGTCCTCTGGGAGACGGACCTGAGCACGGTCGCCACGGTCGAGCGACGGCCGTTCAGCGTCGGCGAGCGCGACTTCCGGATCACCTTCACGGACGGCTCCTGGTGCCGCCTGGCGTCGTTGGAGGGCGAGCCGCTCGTCCGGCACCTGACCGCCGGCCGCCCGCCGGCTACGCCGTGACCCGGACGGTCTCGGCCAACTCGTCGGTCAGCTCACACAGTTCGTCCGTGCAGGCCAGCTCCTTCCAGGACGTGAGCAGGACGAGCCCCCACGTCTCGTCCGCCCGGATGCCGTACGCGCACGTCTCCATCACCGTCCCCAGCCCGTCCCGGCCGACGTCCTGCACGTACGCGTGCCGCACGCGCACCGCGGGACCCGTGGGAAGGGTACGGAACTCGGCCTCGGGCGGGCGGTAGGAGACCGGGGTGGGGGCGGCGAGGTAGCGCCGCAGGAGGTCGACGGTCAGGACCGGATGGGTGTCGTCGGCGACCAGCGCGGACAACTCGATCCGGGCGAGTTCCCCGAGACGGGGCTCGGGGACGTACGACAGTGCGGCGATCGGTCCCCGCTCACGGGAGTCGGCGGCGGCTTCACGGAGTTCGGTGGCGAGGGCATCGAGCAGCTTCGGCTCGCCGTCGTCCGATTCGACGAGCCGCCGGGCGGCCTCCCCGGCCCAGGCGCCCAGCTCGACGGAGGCGCGCACCGGCAGCACGACGGCGTCCTTGGGCGTCCGCAGACGAACCGTGGCGGCGGCGAACTCGGGCATCAGGCCATCCATTGCAGGGTGCGGGCGACGGAATCGAACAGCGTGACCAGGGCCTCCACCAGCGGCTCCAGCGGCGGTGCGGTCGGCGTCGAGAAGGAGAGCAGCACCCGCTGACCGCTGTGCGGGACGGCGAGGTAGACGTCCAGATGGGCGACGGCGAGCTTGTTGCCGTCGGGATCGTCGGCGGCGGGACGGCGAAGGTAGCGGTGGCGTACTGCGGGGCCGGCGGGGAGGTCGACGAGGGTGACGTCGTCGGCACGGGCCTCGGCGCGCAGGGCGAGGGAGCGGGCGATGTCCCCGAGGTCGCCGGCCTCGGTGCCGGGCGACGGCCGCAGGACGGTCACGACGAGACCGGCGGAGACCGGCACCTGGCCGAGGACCTGGTTGACGACGTACATCTCCACGCCGCCGTTGGCCTGCGCCGCCTCGGCCTGCGCCCGCATCCGATCTGCGAGCGCGGCCTCAAGCTGCGGGGTGGCCTGCGTCCGCCGCAGTCCCCGCTTGACCAGCTTGTCGATGCGGTGGGTCCACCGCTCCGGGCTGTCCAGCACGATCCGCTCCCAGCCGTCGGGGACGGCCAGGCGGTAGTCGGAGGGGGATGGGGCGGCGGGGGCTGCCGCAACGGGGGATTCCGTACGGTCCGTCATACGTCGGTTCCGCTCACGAGGCCGCCGGTCTCGCCCTGCCGACCGCGCCGCTCGTTCGACCTGCTCATCACAGCGGCGGTCAGGGGTGCGAGGACGAGGACGGCGGCGGCACCGAGACAGCCGTACGCGGCGGAGGTCCCGCCGATGGCGGACCTGCCTCCGAGGACCGGCCGGTAGTGATCCGACGGATCGATGACCGCGAGAGTCCTGGTGCCGACCGAACTCTCGTCCGCGCACCGCTTGTCGTTCCTGAACACGCGCCGGATGGTTCCGTCCGGGAGCGTGACACGGCAGTACGTGACGCGAACACCGTGCGACGCCTGTTCGTGCAGGGGCTTCGCGTAGGTGACCGTGGTCTCCTGCCCGCGCAGGTGCAGGTACCACTCGTCGGCGGCGTACGAGCCCATCCAGACCAGGGCGACATAGGCGACCGCGACGAGGCCGCAGGCCACGAGCCCTCCGAGGGACCTGCGGGTCCTGAACCCCGCCCAGGCCACGGCCACGCCCCAGGCCGCACCGACGAAGAGCGCCGAGGAGTTGAGGACATACGTGGACAGCAGGCAGAGGAACACGCCGATGACGGCTGCCAGAAGCAGCCGTATCCACGGCCATACCGTTCTGCTCTCGTCCGTGCGCCGATCGCCGTCGAAATCCCAGCCGCTGGAGGGGCGGGAGTGTTCGGCGAGGATGTGCCGCACGGCCGGCTCGCCACCCTCCTCCAGGGCGATCTCGCGCAGCCTCGGCAGACCGAGCCCTTTCGCTTCGAGTTCACGCTGTCTGCTTCCCGGGAGCCGGGCGAACTGCTCGTCGACGGTCTGTCCGTCTCCAGGTGCCACTTTCCTCGTTCTCTCCTCGCCCTTGCGGGCCTCGCCGTGATCCGGTGCCGGCCGACTCGGTCCCGGCGGACTCGGTCAGCCGCCGGTGACCTTCCAGTTCCAGTTGTAGAAGGGAATGCCGCTCGCCCCGGCGGGGGCGGTGTGCTTGAGACCGTCGAACTGGTTGCGTTCGATGGAGGTCGGTTCCCAGCCCGCCGCGGGTGCCAGGTTCACGATGCCCGCGCCCAGGGGCAGTACCTGGCTCGCGGCGTAGAGGCCGCCGGCCGACCATGCCTTGCCCTTGAACACCGAATCGGAGAGACCGCCCCACTTGGGCAGGTCCTTGGTGAGGATCGGGTCCTCGGCTCCTCGTTCGGTGACGGCCGTACGGATGTCGCTGAAGTACGCCTTGAAGTTGACGGACTCCTTCACGATCGACTTCATTCTGGGCAGGACACTGTCAGGTCCCTTCGCGAGGGCTTCGGCGATCTTGCCCGCCTTGACTCCCGAGTTCGCCTGGGCGATCTCGCCGGCCAGCTTCTCGCCGACACCCAGCCCCCGCAGGTTCAGGAACTCCCTGAGCGCCGACGAGCCGCGTGCGGCGGTGGCCGCCTCCTTGAAGGTCGTCCCGAGGACCCGGCCGGCGCCGAAGGACAACACGCCGACCACGTCGATCGCGACGTCCAGCCAGGTGCCCTTGCCGTCCAGGGCGGAGACGGTGTCGCAGACGAGGGCGACGACGGAAGCGATCAGCGCCAGGGCCCCCAGCACCTCGCCGAGGATGGGTACCCAGCTCAGCACCAGCGCCAGCAGGCAGAGCACGCCGGCGATGGCCCCCGCCCAGTGGCCGATCGTGGCGACCCAGTCCTTCCAGTTGTCCCACCAGTGGTGCTTGGGATCCTTCAGCCCGTCGTGGTCGATGGCGTCCCGTATCGCCTTGGCGGCGTACCCGGCCTGGGTGTCCCGGTAGTCGAGCGCCGCCCGAAGCTCCCGCTTCGCGGCGTCGAGCTCCCCGTCCGACGCCTCCTTCTGCCGCTTCAGCTTCTGCTTGTCCGGGTGGCTGTCGTCCCCGGACGGATGCTGATCGATCTGCTTCTGGTAGCCGCTGCTGTCGGCATCGGCGGCGGCGGCCTTCTTCAGCGCCGTCCGCACCCGGTTCTGGGCGTGGCTGAGAGCGGTCGCCCAGTTCTCCCGCACCTGGTCGGCGATGGGCTCGTACGGCACGGAGGACCCGAGCGCCGCCCCCGCCGCCGCGTACCGCTGATGCGACTGGCTGAGCAGCTTGACGGTGTCCCCGGTCTTCGCGGCGAACGCCTTCCCGGCGTCCGAGTCCCACCCGTTCCCGTCGACGAGATTGCGCAGCTTCCCGGCCTGCTCCTCGATCAGCTTGGCGGTGTCGGAGATCCGCTTGCCGAGCCGGGCCACCTCGTACGGATCCCCCGGCGTGAACTCCTTGTCGTCATACCGGGCCGTCTGCCAGTCGACCCCGGAGAAGTCGTCGCTCACTTGTCCCCCGGCTGCGCCTTGATCAACGCGTCGGCGAGATGCTGGTCGACCCCGTCGTAGGCCTTCGCCGCCTCGCCCGCGGTCTTCCCGAGAAACTCCAGCCCGTCGCAGAGCTGCTTGCGCTTCTTCTTCCAGTCGTCCGCGAAGTCGCCCAGGGCGTCGGCCACATCACCGGACCCGACCTCGGAGCCGTACGAGTCGACGAGATCCTTCGCATGTTCAAAGTTGGACTTCAACTTCGCGACAGACCGGCTGATCTCCCGCAACTCGCTCGTGGACACCCTGACGTGATCCGCCATCACTACCCCCGTGAACACCTGCCTACCCGGCCGCCCCGCGACACGCAGGAGGCCAGGGTCACTGTGTGTCGAGGGTTTCGGGGGCTACAACCAATGGACCGCAAAGGGAGGCCAAAGGAGGGGCGGCGCCCAGCAGGTCATACCGGCATCCACGCCATGCCCGCACAATTTTCACAATGCCCATGCGGCTGACCGGGGTAGGGGACACCTCGCTGCGACCACTGGGCCACCCTCCCGAGGAGGGTCCCGAATACCGTCATTCGTCACGTCTACAGCGAAGTTCGCGGTGGCGAAACCCCGGATCCCACGGATACCGTTTGCACTCTTGACGAACTTCATTCTCACGGGGGAGTCCACAGTGAAGCGCCGCACCTTGCCCGTTGCCGCCGCGCTCGCCACGACCGCAGCCCTGCTGCTGACGGCATGCGGAGGCGGGGACGACAGTTCCAAGGGCAACGACAAGATCACGGGGGCCAACGGAACGGGAGGCACCACCTCTCCATCGCCGTCCGCCTCCGCCTCGGCCGACAAGAACGCGCCGAGTTTCGACTTCCCGTCTGACATCACGGTGACCGTCGACCGGGAGTCGACGGGAGATGTCACCAAGGACGCGGCTCTGCGCGACCTGGCGTACGCGGCCGAGGCTCGGCTCGAAGCTTTCACCAAGGGGAACGGGCAGACCGCCAATCTCAATCGCTACTTTGCGGGATACGCCCGCACTTACTGGATCGACAGGGTCGCGGAGCTCAAGAAGCAAGGGCTGACCCTTACGGGACACTATCGGTACTTCAACTTCGAGGTCACCGACATCGCCAACGGCAAGACGGCGGCGGTCCGTTACTGCGAGGACCAGAGCAAGGCATACGGCAAGGTCATCAAGTCTCAAAAGGTGCAGGTCACCAAACCGAGTGACAAGGATTTCATCCTCAATACGCTCCAGGTCGCGAAAGACTCGGCAGGCGACTGGCAGGTCACGCGGCAGAGCTGGAAGAAGGGTGATGCCTCGTGCGTGCAGGGGTAGGTGTCCGAGCCGCACGTCCCACATTTCGAACGGCTGCGGCCGTGAGCCTGGTCATCGCGCTGGGAGCCGGCACTCCGGCGTATGCGGGCGACCCTTCTTACGGCGGTGACGAGGGCGACGTCCAACCGACACCACCCCACTCCGGCACCGACTCGGGCGCCAGCTCAGGATCCGGAACCATCGGCGCCCACATCCGGATCAGCCAGAGCAAGACCGGAGGCTCCAGCGACTCCACCTCGAAGGCCACGTCCTCGAACGCGAACTGGAAGCCCCCCGTCTGCTGGTACGAACCCATGTACACCCCGGACGAGTACGAGGAGTTCATCAAGTCCTCGTACAAGGGCGCCCAGGAACCAGCCGCGAGCTACGCCAAGAAGCGCGCCGATGAGGACTACCACAAGGGCGACAAAGGTCTCTGGTGGCAAGTCCAGTTCCGCAACGACAACTACACCGACGCCTGCCCGGTGACCCCGGCCAACTGGGAGATCTGGGTCCCGCCCGCTCAGCCGAAGGCGGATCCCAACCAACTGACCCCCGAGATCCTCTCGAAACTCGCCTACAACTCGACGAAGTTGCCGAAGCCTCCGGTGGTACTCAGCCCGAGCCCGGACCAACTGAAGGTGAACCTGGCTACCCGGGTGAAGTTCGAGGGGGATTTCGACCGGGTGTGGACAACGGCCGGCATCAACTACAAAGGCGTCGAGATGGCCGCGACGACCGTCGCGACTCCCGTGGCCCTCAGAGTCGACGCAGGCACGGCGGACGCCGATCCGCAGACCTGCACGTACGACCTGGTGAAGGGCGACAACGGCTACACGGTCGACAGCAAGGACGCGGCCTGCAACATCACCTACCGCCGCTCCTCCGGCACCGGCACCTACCCCTTCAAGGCGTCGATCACCTGGAAGGTCACGTGGACGGACTCGGCCGACCCGGACGGCCCTGCCCAGCAGCCGGGCCTGCCTGACGGCCTGTCGACGTACGAGCAGGACGTGACAGTGAAGGAAATCCAGGCGGTCAACCGCTGATGAGACGTGAGCGGCTTGCGGAGTTCCGGCTCCGGGTCGCTTCAGGAGACCAGAATCCGACATGAGTGACCTACGCCTCGAAGACACGATCTTCCAGGACCTGAAGAAGACCTTCTCGTCCATCAGCGACCGCATGGAGACGACCCGCCGCACGCTCCGCAGCGCGGACGCCTCAGCCGTCGGCGAGAAGCAACTCATTGAAGACGTGCAGGACTTCGCCGACGACTGGGGCTACGGCATCAAGCAGCTCGGTAAACACACCCAGGGCGCCGTGAAGATGATCAACAAGATCGGGGAGAGCTTCGGCAAGCTCGATCTGGACCTGGCCGAGTCCCTCAAGGCTCCGAAGCAGAAGGGCAAGTGACGTGGCTGGGCAGCGGCCTGCCTTCCCCCACATAGGCTGGGATCCCACGCCGGGGAGCGTGGAGGACACCCGTGACCTCGCCAAGCAACTCGGTCAGCTCGCCGGGGAGCTGGGCACGGCGCTCGGAGAGCTGGAGCGTATCGAGTGCGGGGCCTGGAAGGGCAAGACTGCAATCGCGTTCACCGACTACATCGACAGGGACGTCACGCCACTCATCCGCAAGAGTCACGACTCCTTCGACAAGGCGTCGCGCGCACTCCACCGCTGGGCCGACGACCTCCAGGACTTCCAGGACCGTGCCGACCGGCTGGAGAAGATCGCCGGGGACAAACTCGACGCGAAGGCCAAAGCCGAGGGAAAAGCGGACGGCAAAGGCAGCGACGAACTCGCCAAAGCCTCCAGCGCCGTTGACGGCGTCATCCAGAAGGTCCACGAACTGGAGGCGGACTACCGGGCGGCGGCCCGCCAGGTCAGCAAGGAGCTGGACAAGGCCGGTGACATCGCTCCCGATGAGCCCGGATTCTGGGACAAGCTGGGGCACGGAATCGAGGATGCGTGGAATGCCACGGGGAAGTGGCTGGAAGATCACGCGGACCTGATCAAGATGGTCGGCGACGTCCTCAGCGATCTCACGGCAGTACTTGCCCTCCTGGCCATCATCACGCTCCCCTTCGAACCGCTGGGGGCGATCTTCGGCGCGGCAGCCATCCTCACCAGTGGGCTGGCCCTGTTGTCCCACTCGATTGCCAAGGCGGCCGGAGCGGACGTCAGCTGGATGGAGCTCGGGACGGACGCACTCGGTCTGCTGCCGGGCATCGGCGCCTTCGGCAAGGAAGGTGTCATGATCGAGAAGGGTGTGGACGCAGCGGCCGAGGCCAAGCTCTTCGGTGCGGGATTCAGGGACCTGGGTCCCAGGATGGGCCGGAACCTGATCTCCTTCGGCGAGAAGGCGGAGTCGGTGGCCGGCGGCAAGTCCCTGACAGCCTTCGGGAAGTCCGTGACCCTCTGGGGGACGAAGGAAATGCAACTGGTGGGCAGCGAAAGCTCAAAGTTGAATCGGCTGGCCGGAGTCATGAAAGCCGGTTACCGGCAGGGGCAGACCATGGGAACCAAGGGCTGGAACCTGCTCACCCCGGAGAAACTGAGCGTCGATCCCTTGAGCAAACTGGGTCGAGGCATCGACGGAACGCTCAAGATAGCCCCGAAGGCGTTCAGCATCTACACACAGGCCAAGGAACACATCAACGCGGGCGATCGCCTCAACCAGGCCGCTACTGCCCACTGAACAGCGAAGGTCTCACCCCATGACTACTTGGCAGCCGCGACCGGGCGAGCTGCTGCTCGCCCGGTGCCTCGTGACATTCGCCACCGGTATCGCTCCCAAAGTCGCCGGCATGCAATGGTTCCGTGACACCGATCGGAATGACATTCAGGGCGAGCTTCCGGACTGGCCCGAGGGGCCGGTCTACACGCCTCACAGCGAGGGCGGCGGTCGAGCGCTTTCCGCGGGCCGAACCGCTCTGACCGCACTCTTCGCAGTGGTCGTGGGTGGGCTGGAGACCCTGGCCGGATCGGGCAGTGCCATCAAGGGGCCTTCCGGCCCTGTCAAAACACCACCGGAGGATCCCGAGAACGAGGTCGAGGACTTCCCGGTCATGTGGGCTGCACCGAATACTCTCGCCCGCACGCTGCCCTGGCAGCTCGACCGGGGCCGTAGGCGCGCCTCCTATCAGACCAAAGCCTTCGTCACCGACCAACGAATCGTCCTCATCGGGTATCCGGGTGGCCGCGGCAGCGAGGCCGAGGTCCTGTGGGAGTGCGATCGCCGTGACATCGCGGCTGTGGAGAGGAGGGCGTACAGCAGGGACAAGGCGGACACCGTCATCCGCTTCACCGACGGCTCTTGGTGCCGCCTTCACGTACACACCGGCGAGTGGTTCCGCTACCTGACCATCCCGAACGAGCTGATCCCCCTCGACGCACTCACCCCCGGCCAGCACCGCACAGTCGACGACATGGTCACAGAGAGCGGCTTCTCCGCTCCCCCCGTGGTCAGCCGCCGACCGAGCGGCAACTTCCTCGCCGAACAACTGGGTCCGGAGGACCCGCCGGTCGGCGGGCGCATCTCCGTGCAGAGATTGATGGGCCTCAACGGCGAAGAGGTTCCGCTTCAACCCGGCGACCACGACTTCTGACCGACTCGCACCCAGGACAGCTTTCATGGCTAAGCCCACGGACGCCACCCCCGTCGTCAGCGACATGGACGGCAGCCCTGTACCCCCGATGAACTTCATCACCCCCGACGGCTTCTTCGCGCTCCCCCTCGCCGGTACCTCGGAGGAACGTGCCGAACTCGCCCACGCCTTCGTGCGGGAGCTGTACTCCCGGGGCGACGAGACCATCTGGACCCCCGCGGCTCCTTACTTCGAGGCCATCGCCGAATATCTGTCGGACAGCGGTCTCGCATACTCCGCGCTGGGCCTGTTCTCCACGAACGACGGTGGTGTCGTCCAATGCGCCTTCACCGTGGCCGCCGTCCAGACCGATCAGACGGATCCGGAGATCGCGGCGCAGGGCATCCTCGCGACGCTGAGCAGTGATCCTCTGAACGATGCCCGCTGGTTGGACCTGCCCTGTGGACCTGCGGTCTCCTGCGTCACCCTGCGCGAGCTGAGCCTCAACCCCGCGATCACGGCAGACGGCCAGCCCAAGAAGCTGCTGACCGGTCAGATCGAGGTCTATGTTCCATTCCCGACGGGCCCGTACACCGCCGTCTTCACCCTTCGTACTGCATCCACCGAATACTGGGGTGAGTTCTGCGACGGAACGGTGGCGATCCTACGGACTGTCTCCTTCCCCGTTCCTGAAAACAACATGGGCTCGTCAGGACAAGGCGACGGCAGGACCGAGGACGACCGGAATGACGCGGAAGACCCGCAGAATACGAATGGGAGACCATGTCGGTGAGCATGCTCCGGTGAAGGCGACGCCGATCGGGGGCCCACTCGTTGCCACACGTTGACGAGCTCCTGGCAGGAAGCGATGCCCTACGGATCGGGCGAGCCTGGCAGTACGACTGAAGCCGCGATCCCCTCCGACTGAGGCCTCGGCCCTGCACGCCTGACGTGCAGGGCCGAGGGCGTTGGCGCCTTCCCCCACGACTTCCGGATTGCCTGCAGCCACCGTCTTCCCGCGAGGAGGGGGACCTTCCGGACATCTACAGTCCCCCGATACGCGTCTTACGCTCTCCGTACGACCAAGGCCAGAATCAGCATCAGCCGCGACCATGACCAGGCCGAGCAGATCAGACGGCATGCTGTGCGGGCCGGGATGGATCTCTCGGCCTACAGGGTGCACGCCGCTACGCGGCAGATGGCGGAGACCGAGGCCATAGAAGAAGAGTTCTCGGGAGTCGACGCCTTGATCGCGCGGGCGGCGGCCGAAGCGAAGAAACTGCGGGCCGAAGCCGACGAGGCGATGGCAGAGCCGACCGACCAGGAGCGGCGGGACGTCGAAGCCGCGCTGAAGCTCGTCCACGGCGAAGACCGGGCCGCGGGCTGCCGGAGCGGATCTCGCGTGGACAAGCTTCCGGGGATGGGACCCGCTCGATCGCGGCGTGCGGTCGATGCGCTTTCCCAGCCGGTCGGGCAGGTGGATCAGCGCAGTCCGGCGAAGAGATCGTTCTCGGGTATGGCTGCGCCGGTGGCGTCCTGGACACGCACGAAGGTCTCCAAGCCCATCAACTCGCCGAACCTCTCCTTGCCCATCTTGAGGAAGAAGATGTTCTCGCCCTGACTGGCGTGCGCGGCCAACGCGTCGAACTTCTGACCGCTGAACTCGGTGGTGTCGACCCACGTGGTGATCTCGTCGTCGGGCAGGCCGATCTCGGCCATCGCGGCGGCCTCGGCAGGGCCCGGCTCCGGCATGTCCTCATGAAACTCGCGCATGAGCTCGCCGAACCGTTGCATCATCGAGCGGGGCATCGTGGTCCAGTACACCTTCGGTGTCAGCGCGGTCATCTCCAGCGCCGCCATCGTGATGCGGTGGGCCTGGATGTGGTCGGGGTGGCCGTAGAAGCCGTTCTCGTCATAGGTGACGACCACATCAGGTCGGTAGTGCCGCATGAGTTCCGCGAGTCGGGCCGCGCCCTGCTGCACAGGGGTCTGCCAGAAGGATCCGGGGGCGTCGTTGCTCGGCCAGCCCATCATTCCGGAGTCGGCATAGTTCAGCATCTCCAGGTCGCTGACCTTCAGGACGTCACAGCTCGCCTCAAGTTCCTGACGGCGCATCAAGGCGACCGCCGCCGGATCGTGACCGGGATCGCCTGGTTTGACACCCCCCGGTCCGTCACCGCAACCGCCGTCGGTACACGTCACGAGAACCGTGCGGATGCCTTCCGCCGCGTACCGCGCGAGGACCCCTCCGGTTCCGGTCGCCTCGTCGTCGGGGTGGGCGTGTACCGCCATGAGCGTCAACGGCCGGTCGGTCATGAAGCACTTCCTCCTGCAGAAATTACGTCTTGGTCCGAGTGCGCGGCGGACATACCACGATCGTGGGCCCGGATCCTGGTGGGGCGGAGAATTGTGTGGTCTCCGTGTTCCCGGCCCGTGCCACGCCGCTGCCTCGGTCGATGCAACGGTGCCGACCGGGCCGGCTGTTCCCGGCGCGGACGCTCGGCCGTCCGGGAGCCCATGGTGCAACGCGAACGGGATACCGGCGCGACCTTTATGGCTCGGCGCCACCCGGTGCCTTCACATGATCCATCGCAACGACTGCGAGATCGACTCGCACAGGTTGCGCATCGGGCCCGTAACTCCGCCGAGCGGCACCGCGAACGCGAGGGCCAGGTAGCCGACGCCGCCGGGCATCTGCACGTACAGGTCCAGAGTCCTCGGCCCCAGGACGCGGACCGTCTCCCCAGCGGGCAGGACGACGGTGGAGACCTCCGCGGCAGACGCGTTTTGCCGCTGTTGCGTCTCCAGCGACGCCTGGAGCTGCCGGGGAGCCAGCCCTCCGGTCCGGGGAATCAGGGAGACGATGAGCGAAGCGGGCAGGATGCCTCCGCCTTCCAGCTCCGGCCTCAGGAAGAACTCCAGCGCACCGGACCTGACCCCGGCCTCAGCGGTGTTCCGCAAGGTCGCCCAGGCCTCCTGCTTGATCTCGGCCGGAACGGTCTTGCCCTCGGCCTGGTGGTCCACGAACGTCTTCAGCTGGGCGCGCCAGCGCTCCTGGGTGAGATCAATACGGAACCAGTCCCGGGGGACCAGAAGCCGGTAGTCCTTGGGCGGTGCCGTGGCGCCGGGCTCCGTGGTCATCCGGGCATCACCATCGGTTTGCCCGACTCGTTGAACAGGCGGACGCTCTTCACGACGCCGGCGAACATGGCCGAGAAGACATCCCAGGCCTGGGGGGTGGGTGTGCCCATCTCCAGGACCAGGACCGTTCCGTTGCTCAGCGGTATCTGGACCTGGATGAAGGAGGTCACCACCGGCTCGTCTGTCCCGGACGCGGTAAGACTGCCGGGCAGGCTCGCCTTCCGGGTCCCGATGCAGGACACGGCCGGACCGCAGGGCAACTCGATCTCGCTGACCTGCCCCATGTCGAGGTGACGCATCGTCGAGCCCAGGAAGCCGACGGGACGGGTCCCTGCCCTCTCGTCCAGGTCGATCATGCTCACGGTGACCGTGGCCGTGCACCGCTCGCCGTCCACCTCGGTCATGACGAAGCCGGAGTACTGGATCCCGGCCTCGGCGAACGAGTCATAATGCGCCGCGACCATGACCGCCCACTGCAGTTGCACCTCGAAGGTGGCCTCAGGCATCACGGCACGGGCCATCTCGACGAGTTGCTCGGCAGTCTCGTCCAGGTTCTCCGCGTCCATCGGGATCTCGAAGAACCCCTCCGGCATGATCCAGCGGACATCGATGCCCGGGCCGCCGACAGAACCCTGGACGTTCTCCTCTGCTGTTACGGCGCTCACGACAGGCCTTCTCCATCGGTGGTTTCTGCTCGGTCCGCCTCGGGGCGGAAGGTGGCCGCGAACGGGTAAGGGCCGTAGTGCGGATAGTGAGCGGGGATGTCCGCCCCTTCCCCGCGTGCGAGATGCGCCAGTTCGCGGTATCCCCTGGCGCGTGCCCGTAGGTTCTGGCGAACAGGGTCGCCCCAGTGCACCGCGGCGGTGCGCACGTAGACGGCGAGCAGGACCAGTACGACGACGACCGCCGCGCCCCCGAAAGCGAGACGGGACGCTTCCGAATCCCAGTACTGGACCACACCGCCCCAGTACACCGCCGCGCCGAAGCCGATGAGCGCCAGGGGGACGCCGGTTCTGAACCCCGCGTTGAACATCGCGACCTCGTCCTGATGACGACTCCGGAGCAGCCGCAGAACCGCCCGGTCGTCCAGAAAGTCAAAACGCAGTTCCTCTCCCAGCCGCTCCGCTTCCGTCCTGGCCCTGGGAATTCCGGCGATCACCTCACCTGGGACCAGGCGCACGGGGTCTGTACCTCGGCGGCCGACGAATTCCCATTCGCCGAGGTCGGTCGTGTCATCCACTGGTGTCGCCCTCCTTTCCCGGGGTGTCCGTCGCTGTCACAGCGCTGCGGCTAGGCGGCCAGAGCCGCGTGGAACGGCTTCGGCGAGGGCTGTGGCGACGGTGAGGGGGTCGGCGAAGGGGCCGGCGTGGACCTGGCGGGCTCCGGCTCCTGGTAACCGGTGGTCCCACCGTTGTCACCACTGAACATCCGGTGCAGCGCGCTCGCGAGGCCGTTGCCCTTGATGATCCCGGTGATCTGCTTTCCCCCGATGGGCGCGAACCTCTCCGGCAGGCCCGCGACGTTGAGGCGCTGTCCGAGTTTGAGGCCCTGGGAGAGGACCTTGTTCGTCAAGCTCACGCTCATACCGTTGAGGAAGTTGTGACCGATTCCGTCAAGCCCGCGAAGGCCGGCCTCGCCCCAGGTGCCGACCTTGCCGAAAGCCTTGAGCTTGGCCAGTCCCTTGAGCTTGCTCACTGCCTTGAAACCCTTGAGGGCGCCGAGCCCGGGCAGGACCCCGAGAAAGTCCGTCCCCAACTTCAGCCAGTTGACCTTCGCGCCGCGCACCGACATGTCGTAGGCGTGTCCGGCCAGGGCCGCCGCGCTGGAGAGCACCGCGAGGGTGGCGAAGACGGGGACCAGGAACTGCAGCGGGGGGATGAATGCGCAGACGACCGCCAGAACGGAGAGGATCGCGGAGATGTTGGAGAACATGTCCGCCCAGTCGGCGAGCCAGTTCATGAATCCGCCCGGGTCGCGCACCGCGTCGTGGTGGACGACGTCCTTGATATGGCGGGCGGCGCGGTCTCCGGCGTCGTCGAAGATGTCCCGGGCGTCCTTCACTTCCTTGCGCGCCTGACCGATTCGGTGCAGCGCCTCGTCGCGCTTCTTTTCCCAGCGCTCGTACTCGGGCTTGTCCGCCTCGGGTATCTCGCTGACGAGGTACTTGTCCGTGAACTTCTTCACCTCCCGGTCGGCCAGGTCGTGGTCGGACTTGGCCTCACGATAATCCGCCAAGGCCTTGTCGGCCTTCTTCTGGGCCCGGTGCAACTCTCCGGCGAATTCCCTCGATTCGCCTTCGGCCACCTTGGTACCCACAGCCTTGGAGGCCTCGTCGTACCGCTCGAACGCCTTCTTGAGCCGGTCTCCCGCACCGTCGGCGATCTCGTTGAAAGCGCGGCCGGCCTCGCTGTCCCAGCCCTCGACCGAGGACAGCGCCTTGATGACGCGCGCCTGCTCGTCGATCATGTCCGCCATCTGCCGCAACTTCCGCCCCAGGGCGGCGACCTCGTCAGGATCGCCCGGAGTGGGATCCCCGTCCCACAGCGGCGGCCAATCACTGGAGCGCCTGCTCACTTCTTCCCTCTCCCCGTGTTCTCGGCAATTGCCTTGGCCAACTCGTGGTCGATCTCTTCGTACTTCTGGGCCGCTGCTCCGGTGTAGTCGGCCAGCTTCTTCAGTTCTTTCGACAGTTTCTTGCGCGTCTTCTTCCAAGTGGTACTGAACTCGTCGAAAGCGTCCTTCAGGCCGCCGTGCCCCAGTTCGCCCTCATAGCCGTCCGCAGGGTTCCCGTGCTGATCAAACTCATTGTGGAGCTTGCCCAGTTTGCGTGAGCACCCCTTGATCATGTCGAGGTCGTATCTGATTCTGTCCGCCATTGCAAAAATCCCCCATCATGGACATGAGACACTGCCGCGAGACTTCCTTCGGCAAACGACTTGGAAGGTGGGACGGGTTTTGTCCACAAGCACCGACCGCACCATACGGGACCGACTCGGCGTCACACCCGACGCAGCAGCCTGGTGCACCATCGGCAAGATTCCCGAGCCACCCGCCGAGGTCCAACGGGCAGCCGGAGCAGGGCCCTTGCGCCCCGCCACGATGAGGCCGCTCGGCATGCTCGGTGTCGCTCTGGGGACGCCCCTGCTGTGGATCGGGAAGTCGCTGAGTCTCCTCGGCGCGGCCGAGGAAGCCATCAAACGCATGCTGTCGACCACCGGAGAGCAAGAACGTCACCGCGCTGCGCAGCTCGACAGGAAGCGGCGGGACGAGGCCGTCGTCGAACTCGGTCTGGACAAGCCCTTCGACGGCGACTGGAACGGGTCGGCCGGCCGCCTCCTCCTGCAGTGGTACAGCCATTCCTCCCACCACCAACGCCTGGTCGCGCTTGCCGGGAACCGCATTCTGCTGGCCGCTCCGCCCAAGCGCGTGTCCGTCCGGCGGGACGCCCTCATGCAGGTCGTCGCCGAGATTCCGGCCGGGGACGCCGTCCTCGCGGACCCGCTTCCCGAGTTCGAGAACGACAGGCTGCTCCTGCGGTTCAGGGACGGCTCATGGCTCACGCTGACGACCGAGGAGTGGCGCAGCGAGCTGCACACCTACCTGGCACGCCAACCGCAGCCGGGCACGTCCAGAGCCACCGAGGCCTGACAGCCGGGTGCGACGGAGCACAGCACGCGCTCCGTCGCACCCGATCGTTCAATGACCTCGGACTTTACTAACCCTTGGCCTGCTTGGCCAGCTGCTAGTACGCTTCCTTGGCCTTCTTCAGGAAGTCCGAGAGGCCGTGCATGTCCTTGATCAGGTCGCCCGCGACCTTCTCCATCTCGGCATATGCGAGATCCGTGTCTTTGCCGGCCATGACGGCTCCCTCCCGTTGATGTGGCCGCAAGGGCCTTCCCCCGTGGCACCGTTGCGCGGATCCTTGGCCATGGCATGGGCGTCCGCACGAGCAAAGATCCTACGGGGGCGACGCGTGCGACCGCACGGTCCTTCTGCGGCGGAATCGTGAACCGTACACGTCCCGTTGCACCCGGGAAAGAGCGGACGGCTAAGGTCACTTCCACTGTGTTGGGTGTTCTCGGTGTGTGGGGGACCGCGGGACGGCGGACGGCGACCCGAAAAGGATCACGGATCACCCGGCAGGGCGAAGGCTCTCGGTGCCGCCTGAGGCCGTTGGAGGTCGCCCCTCTCTCCCGGCACCTGACCGCGGGCCGCCCGCCGGCTAGGCCGTGACCCGGACGGTGTCGGCCAACTCGTCCGTCAGAGCGCACAGTTCGTCTGTGCGGGCCAGCGCCTTCCAGGACGTGAGCAGGACGAGCCCCCCCACGTCTCGTCGGCGCCATGAGCAGGACGAGCCCCCACGCCTCGTCGGCCCGGATGCCGTACGCGCACGTCTCCATCACCACCGGCCGCATCAGCCCTCTCGCCGTTCATACCGCCGTCCCGATCGCCCGGTCATACCGCTCGCGCCGCCCTATGACCACGACCGTCACCGGCGCCAGCAGGAGCACCGCGGCGGCGCCCAGGCATATGTAGCCCTCGACAACGCCGCCGATCTCGGACTTGCCGCCGAGGGAAGGCTTGTAGTGACCGGCAGGATCGACGACCGCCGTGGTCGTCTGCCCGATCCGGTCGGCACAGTTCTCCTTGTTGTCGATCACCTCGTGGACGGAGCCGTCCCGCAGTCGGACCCTGCAGTAGGTCTCACGGGTACCGTGCGTCCATTGACGGGTCGGCGCGGCGATGGTGACCGTCTGTTCCACCCCGCGCAGCCGCAAATACCAGGCGTTGGCGAAGTACGAGCCGACCAGGACCAGTACGAGATAGGCGGCCGCGGTGACATACCGGGCCACGGGGGCTCCTCGGGAGTCACGGGTCTTGAGGGCCACCCAGAACACCGGCAGCCCGAGCAGCAGGCCGACGAACGCCGCCGCCTTCCCGATGAACAGGCTGCAGACCAGACAGACGACGGCCGATACGACGGCCACCAGGAACAGCCGGGCCCACGGCCACACCGGAATTCCGCCACCGTACCCGGCCCGCGCCGGACGAGGGTTGCTCGTCGCCTCGGAGAACTCGGCGAGGATGGTGCGTACCCGCCGCATGCCGTCCCGGCCGGCCGCGATACGGCGCAGCTCCGGCAGCCCCAGGCCCACTTCTTCCAGCGACCGTTGCCATTTCTCCGGCAGTTCCGCGAACAACTCGTCGACGGACCGCTCGTCCTCACTCGCCACGTGATCCTTGCTCTCTCCGCCCTGGGACACCTGACAGCCGACCCGGGTCAGCCGCTGGTGCTCCAGTGCCAGTTGTAGAACGGTGTCCCAGCGGCCCCGATGCCCGGAATCTCCTTCACGCCCTGGAGGACGTTCGGCCCGGTGACCCACGGCTCGCCGGGGTTCGTGTGCGCCAGGTTCGGCCAGTCGGCGAAGAGCGGCAAGCACCTGGCTGCCGTAGTAGAGGGCCTTGGCCTGACCCGCCATGGTCTTGAACGAGGAGTCCGCGGCCTCCGACAGCTTGGGCGCCGTTTCCGGGAAGGCCGCGGCCGCCCGGTGCACTGCGGGGTCATCGCGGATGTCGGTCGCGTACGCCTTGAGGTTCAGCGACTCCTTGACCACCGAGCGCATCCGCAGCAGGCGCTTCGTGGGCCCCTCGGACAGCGCCTTGCCGATCTCGCCGGGCTTGACCCCGTCGAGCGTCTCGGCGAGTTCGCACCATCGTCGGATTCAGCCCGATCTGCAACATGATGACGGCCATCCCGCAGACCGTCTCGTTCCCCGTTTCAGCCGACGAACCGGCCGCCGACAGGCAATTCAGCGATGTATCTCTCTGACCGGAGCGCGTCGAACGTCTCCGTCCGGCCTCGGGGCGGAAGCACTGGCAGAGTCACTTCCCTGGTGCACGCCGCCACACGGCAGATGACGGAGACGGCGCAGGGGAGCAGTTCTCGGAAGTCAAGGCCTTGGTCGCGCGGGCGGAGCCGAAGCGGAGGGACTACCGGCCGAAGCTGACGAGGCGACGCCGGAGCTGACCGAGCAGGAGCGGCGAAACGTCGCGCTGAACCTCGTGCAGGGCGAAGACCGCAAGACGGCCCGCCCAGGGCGGGTCGCGTGACCGACGCCCCTCCCTGCTTCGCCTCTTTCCGCCGACCCTTCGGCTCCCCTCCGCTCAGAACCCCACCGTCAGCGTCCGAGCGATGCTGTCCGCGGCATCCTCGATCTCCTCGTCGACGCCCGGCACGGTCCAGGACACCTGGAGCACGACGGCGTTGTCGGTGCCTTCCGGTAGGACTCCGTACGTGATGGTCTGCAGCAGCACCCCGGGGCCGCGGCGGGGCATGCCGTCCGCTGCGAAGTTCTGGCGCAGGCGCACGGCGGGACCGATCGGCAGTTCGGGGTGCGAGATCAGCGGGGGCCCGAAGTCGTGGGCGCTGAAGGTGTCCGCCAGCCACTCGAGAGAAAACCGCGGGACCGTGTCGTCAGGCCTGACGACCTCGACTTCCAGAAGGGCCAGGGCAGTGTCGAACCCGTCGGGGTAGAAGGCGAAGCCGTACAGCGGAGCACGACTGCGGCTGTCCTCGGCCCAGCCCCGCAGGTCCTTCCGCAGGGCTCTGCCGTCCAGCTCGTACCCCGCAGCGCGGCTGCGCTCGCAGAGTTCCGTCGCGGTGTCCTTCGCCCAGCCCTTGATGTCGTCCGAGGGATCGAGCGGGAGCGGCACCCAGTCCGTCGGACAGACGATTCCGCAGGTCTCGATGTCACTCATGGGTGGCGTCACCCTCCAGCCAGGTGAGGGAGCCGGCCACCGCGTCGAAGAGCTCGACCATGGCGTCGGCGATCTGCACGAGTGGAGTGGAGAAGGTCAGCAGGAGGCGCGCCGCGGTTCCCGGCACGGGCACTTGGTAGTCCACCGTGACCGAGGGGAGCGCCTCGTCGGCGCTTCCCGGCGCCCCGGCCGGCGCGGGGGTGTCCGGTTGCCCTGTCAGGCGGCGTACGCGGAGCGTCGTACCCGCTGCCAGCTCCGTGACCGTGGCCTCCGCGTCCGGGTCGGCCGAAAGACGCCTGGCCAGTTCGGTTGGGTCCAACGGGGCTGTGCCGGGTGCCGGTCGCACCAACGTGATCAGCAGGGACGCGGGAATCGTGAGGGGACCCGCCTGTTGGAGACTCAGATACAGCTCGATTCCTCCGTCCCGGTAGGCCGCGGTGGCCTGTGCGAGGAGTTCGTCGCGCAGTTGGCGTTTGAGGTGAGGCGCGTTGTCGACTCCCTCGAACTTCCGGTCGACCAGTGCGTCGATCGAGCGCGCACGCCCTTTCGGGTCGATCCGTACCCGGAACCAGCCGTCCGGCAGCAACAGCCGGTAGTCGGCGGGGGGAGCGGGAGAGCGGGTGCTGCCCACGGTCGCGGTCACAGTGGCTCCGGTGTCGTCGGTCCGGCCGGTGGCGTCACGCATTCTTGTACGGCTTGTCGTAGTGGAAGCGGCTGAACAGAGACTTCGCCGCGGCCGGGGCCCATTCGGCCACGATGGTCAGTACGGAGAACAGACCGGCCAGGCGCGCGGTGAGGGTGTCGCCGAAGAGTCCGGCGAGCAGGAGGAGGCTGAAGAGGGGAACCAGCAGCAACTCGTTTCCGCCGACCACCGAGCTGTGCCAACTCGTCTCGGCCCGGGCGTCCTTCGACGGCAGAGGCGACATCATGCGGGCGTCCGCGGCGAGGGGGTGGCCGTTCCACCACAGCTTGGTGACTCCTGCGGGCTGCCTGGTGCTTCGCACCTCCTCGTCAGCCGCGGAAACCGAGAGTGCCGAGATCATCTCCTCCCAGCGATCGCGGCCCTGTGGACCGGCGAACCAGTGCCGCCACGGCAGCAGAGCGCGGGCCTCGCCACTGCGGTCCCTGAACTCGACGCCCAGCGGCTGTCGGTCTCCCGCAGACACGAGGCGCACCAGCCGCGCGATGCCGTGCGCGCCATCGCGTCCAAGCCAGCGCTCCTGGCCGACGGTGTCGGTCAGCACCACGGCACCGGGCAGCACGCGTACGGACGCCGTACGGCGGAACCTCGGCGCGACTCCCTCCTCTGCCAACGGATCGGGCGTGATCACCACAGCCTCGGCGAAGCGCCGGTCATCGTCCCGCAGGTTTCGCCACCACGCTCCGACACGCACCACGGAGTCGGCTGCCGGTACGACGAACAGAGCACCCGCGGCGACGGGAAGACACCAGTCGAGATCAGCCGCGAAGGCGACGACGAGAGCGACGAGCCAGCCGAAGAAGCCGAGTCCTCTGATCCAGCTGTGCCAGAGGGGCAGTTCGCGATGGACCGCACGGTCCGGGGCCTGTCCCGAGCCTGTCTCCGGCAGTTCACGTTCACCGGACACGGAACATGGTTTCTCCTCCACCGGGATACCGAGAGCCGCGGCCAGCTCCCGCAGGCCAGTCCGGTCCAGGCACTTCGCCGGTTTCAGGTGCAGGATCCCCACGACACCGGCTTCCGGCAGCCACTCGGCGAGTGGGACGGACAGGACGTCCCGCCCGTCCTCGTTCTCGAAGACGAGCACACCCCAGCGTTCCGCGGGCCGCCTGGTGACGGTTTCCCACGCGTCGGGGGGCGGCTGGACGAACACGGCTCGCCGAATGCCTCCGGCACCGACCGGATACCGGCGCTCACGCAGTCGCCGGTCGCGTACGACGAGAGTCTTCCCGTCGGCGTAGAGACGAGCCTGGCGTACGACGTCGGCGTTGTGCGGGCGCATACGTCTGGGTCGCACCAGGGCGCCCGGCCTGCCCGGCGCCTCTTCCGTTGCCCGCTGCTCGGCCTTCATCTGTCCGCTCACCCGTCGCCCGTCGTCGTGGCGTCCTTGATTCCGGTCGCGGACCAGACCCCGTCGTCCAGCCCGCCGATCCCGACATGATCGCCGATCCAGCCCGTGATCTCGCCCTTGTCGAGAAGGTCGGTAGCCGAGGCGACAAAGGTCGAGCCCGCCCAGATCCGGGTCTGTGTCTTGAACACTCCGCTGGCCGCCTTCACCGCGTCGTCGGCCCGCAGGGACTCGGAGATCTGCCCCATGCTCTTCTCCAGCCCGGCAATGCCGCTGTCCCCGACCCGTGGCCATGCTCCAGCCCAGGCGGAACCGTCCCCCAGCTGCCGCAGGTTGCTCCAATTGAGGTCCTTGACGCCCTTGAGCCCTTCCCATGTTTCCTTGCCGATCGACTTCGGGCTGAAGGCGTCCATGAGCCGGGCGGTTCCCGGGTTCCATCCCTTCGGCGCGCCGGCGATGGCCTCGATGCCGGCTTTGCCGCGCAGAGCACCGCCGCTGAGTTTGTTGGCCCTTTTCCATGTCTGGTTCAGGGCCCGCTGGTAAGCGGCCGTGCCGGGCTTCGCCCTGATGCCGGCCCTGAGCGCCCGGCCCGCCGCGGACCTCGCGGTGGCCTTCGCGGCCAGCGACGCCCCCTTGGCTCCCGCGATGGCACCACGGCCGATGCCCAGCGTGACGAGGCCGACGACGTCGAGGGCGACATCGAACCAGCTGCCGTCACCGGACAGGGCCAGCAGGAGGTGCCCCACGAGCGAGACAAGGGTGGCGAGAAGCGCGATGCTGCCCAGGATGCCGGCGAGCGCCTGGCCGATGACGGGGATCCACCCCACCATCAAGGACAGCGTCCCGCAGATCGTGGCGATCCACCCGCTCCACGCAAGGATCGACTGGATCACCCCGGCGTGATCGTGCACCCACCCCTTGAACTTGTCCCAGCCGCTGTCCTTGAGGCCGTCATGGTCGATGGCGTGCCGGATCGCGTCGCGGGCTCGCTTGGCCGCCGCGTCCCGGACGTCCTTCGCCGTCTCCAGGTCCTTCTTGGCCCGCTCCAGCGCCGAACTGGCCGCCTCTTGGCGCTTCTGCAGCTTCTTGCGGCTCGGATCGTCGTCGGGAGTGTCCTTGGGCAGCTTGTCGAGGGCACCGCCGCTCGCCCGGTGCTCGTCGTCCGCAGTCCGGGCGTCCCGGAGTGCTTTGTCGGCCATCTGCTGCGCACGGTGGAGTTCCGAGGCGTACTCGGTGGAGGATGAACCGTCCAGGACCCGCTCGCCCAGCGCGTCGGCCGCCGCGTCGTAGCGTTGGAAAGCCTTGCGCAGTTTTCCCTCGGCCTCTGCCGCCTGCTGCCGGAATTCCTCCGCCGCCTTGCTCTTCCACGCTTCGACCGAGGACAGAGCCTTGATCTCGGCGGCTTGTTTCTTGATGGATTCGGCGGTCTTCCGTAGTTCCCTGCCGAGTGCGGCGACTTCGTCCGGATCGCCCGGTACCGGATCGGCCGACTCCCCGATCACCGACCACTCTTCGGCCCGGGGGCGCGTCACCTGGCCCCTCCCCCGGGGCCGGCCGGTTTGGCGTCCGTGCCGCGCAGGGCGTCGGCGAGTTGGTGATCGATGTCCTCGTAGCCCTGTGCCGCGGCGGTGAGGATCTTCGAGAGTTTCTCCAACTCGTCCAGCAGACGCCCGCGGTGGACCCGCCAGTTGTCGCCGAAGTCGTCAAAGACGTCGACCAGGCCCTTTTCGCCGAAGACGGGCACCCCCAGCCCCTTGGCCGGGTTCGCGTTTCCGGCGAACTCCCGGTGGATCCTGGAAAGCGAGCGAGCACTCTCCTTGATACGTGAGAGATCAGCAGTCTGATCCGACACAACTACCCCCGTCGAGAAGACTCGTGAAACGTCCCCGCAAAGCCCGTCGGTGCGATGGCCGACCGCTCCATCGCACCGACGTGAACCATCCCCTGCCGAGGCGGTGATCAGCCCTTGGCCTGCTTGGCCAGCTGCTCGTCCAGCTGCTCGTACGCTTCCTTGGCCTTCTTCAGGAAGTCCGAGAGGCCGTGCAGGCCCTGGATCGTCTTGGTCGCGCCCTTGGTGAAGTCCTTCATGGAGTCGTCGTACGCTCCCGAGGCCTTCTGGGTGGTGAAGCCGTTCTCCACCAGGGCGCTGACCCGCTTCTCCACGTTCTTGATCCTGTCCTCAAGCTCGTGCATGTCCTTGATCAGGTCGCCCGCGACCTTCTCCATCTCGGCATATGTGAGATCCGTGTCTTTGCCGGCCATGACGGCTCCCTCCCGTTGATGTGGCCGCAGGGCCTTCCCCCGTGGCACCGTTGCGCGGATCCTGGCCATGGCATGGCCGTCCGCACGAGCAAAGATCCTACGGGGGCGACGCGTGCGACCGCACGGTCCTTCTGCGGCGGAATCGTGAACCGTACACGTCCCGTTGCACCCGGGAAAGAGCGGACGGCTAAGGTCACTTCCACTGTGTTGGGTGTTCTCGGTGTGTGGGGGGACGGAACGTGCGCCTGAGTCTGACCGTCGTGGATCCGGTCGGCGGTGCTACCGCCGACGTGGTGCTCGACGCGGATCCCGAGTCGACCGTCGGCGACGTCGCCAGGGAGCTGGCACGCCAGGTCGGTCTGGTGTATTCGGACGGCGGCGAGGGCGGCGGCGCCCAGGTCATCCCCATCGGCGCGCACCGCCAACAGGCCCCCGCCGTCGAGTTCTCCGGGCCGCACGCCTACGTCGACGGGTACGCACTGGACCCCGCCGCCACCGTCGTCGGCTCGCCCCTGCGCGACGGTGTCGTCGTCAGCCTCCACGACCCCGCCGGGTGCCTGCTCGGCGAACCCACCGGTGTCGTGGAGTTCCGGGTCGCCGGCGGACCCGCCGCCGGCGCCGTGCACCGGCTCGGCGTCGGGCGGTACGACATCGGCACCGGCCCCGCCTCCCACCTCCGTGTCGAGGACCCGGAGCTGCCCGCCCGCGCCGCCACCCTCAGCATCGCCATCGACGGCACCTGCAAAGTCGAGGTGCACACCGAAGGGGCCCGGCTGGACGGGGAGGAGCTCAAGAGCGGTGCCGACTGGCCGCTGAACTCCCAACTCGCCCTCGGCAACACCCTCCTGGAGATCACCGGGTACACCCCGCCCAACGCCGCCCTCAAGTGGTCCGACGACGGTGCCGGGCTCGACTACAACCGGCCCCCGCGGCTGCGCCCCGCCGACCGGCAGACGCACTTCTCGCTGCCCAACCCGCCCGGTGACTACGAGGCCCGGCCGCTGCCCTGGCTGATGGCGCTGCTGCCGCTCGTCGGCGCCGTCGTCTCCGTGATGATGTTCGGGCGCTGGTACTACCTGATCATGGCGCTGATGAGCCCGCTCATGCTCTTCGGCAACTACTTCATGGACAAGAAGCACGGGCGCAAGTCCCACGCCAAGCAGCTCAAGGAGTACAAGGAGCACAAGGCGCGGATCGAGGGGGAGGCGCAGGAGGCGCTTGTCGCGGAGAGATCCGAGCGGCGGGCGGCGGTGCCGGATCCCGCGGCGGTGCTGACGTACGGCACGGGGCCGCGGACCCGCCTGTGGGAGCGGCGGCGCACCGACGCCGACCATCTGCTGATCCGCTTCGGCACCGGGCGCGTGCCCTCCGAGGTCGAACTCGACGACCCCGAACAGGACGAGCACAAGCGCAAGGTCCGCTGGTACATCGAGGACGCCCCGGTGGGGCTTTCGCTGCGCGACCTCGGGGTGATCGGCGTTGCCGGGCCCGGGGATTCGGCGCATGCGCTGGGGCGGTGGGCGGTCGCCCAGACCGCCGTCCTGCACAGCCCCATGGACGTGCAGTTCTACGTCCTGACCGACAACGACGCCGGCGGCCGCTGGGACTGGGTGCGCTGGCTGCCGCACGCCCGCCCGAGCGGCGGCCAGGACGTGAACGTCCTCATCGGCACCGACTCCGAGACCGTCGGCGCCCGGGTCGGCGAGCTCACCCAGCTCCTCGACGGCCGGCAGAAGGCCCTGCAGCAGGGCGGCCGCGGCAAGATCGACGGACCCGCCTTCTCCGACCCGGACATCGTGGTGGTGTGGGACGGGTCGCGGCGGCTGCGGTCCATGCCGGGTGTCGTACGGCTGCTGAAGGAAGGGCCGGGCGTCGCCATTCGCTCCATCTGCCTCGACGCGGAGGAGCGCTTCCTTCCCGGGGAGTGCCAGGGCGTCGTGGTCGCGGAGCCGCGAGCCGGCCAGGAGGGGGCGGCTCAGGCAACGCCCGTGGCGCAGCAGGCGGTCGGCGGCTTCCCGTCCTTCCAGGCCTGGCATCCCCAGCAGGGCGGTGGTGAGGAACAGGCCCCGCAGGACCTGGAGTTGCGGCTGCGTGTCGAGCAGAGCGGGGCGCTGCGCAAACGTGACGTGAGGCCCGACTTCGTCTCCGCCGCCTGGTGCGGGCGCCTGGCCCGCTCGCTCTCCCCGCTCCGGGACATCAGCGGCGAGAGCGAGGACTCCGCCCTGCCCGCCGCGAGCCGGCTGCTGGACGTGCTCCAGCTGGAGCCGCCCACGCGGGACGCGATCGCCGCGCGCTGGCGGATGGGCGGCCAGTCGACGATGGCGGTCATCGGGGAGTCGTACGACGGGCCGTTCGGCATCGACCTGCGGCGGGACGGGCCGCACGGGCTCATCGCCGGTACCACCGGTTCCGGCAAGTCCGAGCTGCTCCAGACCATCGTGGCCGCGCTGGCCGTCGCCAACACCCCCGAGAACATGACCTTCGTCCTCGTCGACTACAAGGGCGGCTCGGCGTTCAAGGACTGTGTGAAGCTGCCGCACACGGTGGGCATGGTCACCGACCTCGACGCCCACCTCGTGGAGCGGGCGCTGGAGTCGCTGGGTGCGGAGCTGAAGCGGCGCGAGCACATCCTCGCCGCCGCCGACGCCAAGGACATCGAGGACTACCAGGACCTCGTCAGGAGAGATCCCTCGCGCTCCCCCGTTCCCCGACTGCTCATCGTCATCGACGAGTTCGCGTCCATGGTGCGCGATCTGCCCGACTTCGTCACGGGACTTGTCAATATCGCCCAGCGAGGGCGGTCCCTCGGTATCCACCTGCTCCTCGCCACGCAGCGGCCCTCCGGTGTCGTGTCGCCCGAGATACGCGCCAACACCAACCTCCGGATCGCGCTGCGCGTGACCGACGCCGGTGAGTCGACCGACGTCATCGACGCGCCCGACGCCGGGCACATCGCGAAGAGCACGCCGGGACGGGCGTACGTCCGGCTCGGGCACGCCTCGCTGATCCCCTTCCAGTCGGGCCGGGTCGGAGGACGGCGGCCGGGGGCCGCGGATCCGGCCACGCTCGCGCCCTGGGCCGGGGCGCTGTCCTGGCAGGACCTCGGGCGGGCCGCGCTGCGCAAGCCGAAGTCCGAGACCAAGGAGGACGACGAGATCACCGACCTGAAGGTGCTGGTGGACGCCGTCCGCGAGGCCAACACCGCGCTGCGGATCCCGGCCCAGCACTCGCCGTGGCTGCCCGCCCTCGACGACACGCTGCTGCTCGACGACGTGCCGGCCGTCCAGGCGCAGGGCACGCTGCCCGCCGCCCCGTACGGTGTCGAGGACCTGCCCGCCGACCAGGCCCGGCGCGCGGTCGCCGTCGACTTCGCGACCTTCGGGCACCTCATCGTCGCGGGTGCCCCGCGCACCGGCCGGTCCCAGGTGCTGCGCACCATCGCCGGTTCGCTGGCCCGCACCAACTCCTGTGCCGACGTGCACCTGTACGGCATCGACTGCGGCAACGGGGCGCTCAACGCGCTGACCCGGCTGCCGCACTGCGGTGCCGTCGTGGGCCGTAACCAGACCGAGCGGGTGGAACGGCTCATGGCCCGCCTCTCCGGGGAGCTGAGCCGCCGTCAGGAGCTGCTCGCGGACCGCGGGTTCGCGGACATCGGGGAGCAGCGGGCGGCCGTGCCGGAGGCGGAGCGGCTGCCGCACATCGTGCTGCTCCTGGACCGCTGGGAGGGCTGGCTGCCCACCCTCGGCGAGCTGAACCACGGTGACCTCACCGACCAGATCATGGCGATGATGCGGGAGGGCGCGAGCGTCGGCATCCATCTCGTGCTCACCGGTGACCGGCAGATCCTGGCCGGCCGGATCTCCTCCCTCACCGAGGACAAGTACGGTCTGCGGCTCGCCGACCGCGCCGACTTCTCGATGCTGGACATCAACTCCCGCAAGGTGCCCGAGGAGATCCCGCCCGGTCGCGCCTTCCGCAGCGAGACGGCCGCCGAGACGCAGTTCGCGCTGCTCTCCGCGGACACCACCGGTCAGGGGCAGGCCGCGGCGATCGCCGCGATCGGCGAGGCGGCCGAGGCCCGGGACGCCGGGGTGGAGCGCTCCCGGCGGCCGTTCCGGGTGGACGTGCTGCCCAGCCGGATCTCCTTCGAGGAGGCCTGGGCGATGCGGGACCCGGCCGCGGCGGCCTCCCCGCTGTGGGCCCTCGTCGGTGTCGGCGGCGACGAACTCACCGCCTTCGGACCCGACCTGGCGCAGGGCGTGCCCGCCTTCGTGATCGGCGGCCCCGCCAAGTCCGGCCGTTCCACGGCCCTGTTGGGCTTCGCCCGCTCCTACCTCGCCAGCGGCGTGCGGATCGTCGTCGCCGCGCCCCGGCAGTCGCCGCTGCGTGAACTCGACGGCCGGGACGGCGTGCTGAAGGTCTTCACCGGGCGGGACGTGGACGAGGACGAGCTGACGGAGGTGCTCGCGTCGGCGTCCCCGGCCGAGCCGATCGTCGTGCTGGTCGACGACGCCGAGGTGCTGGACGACTGTGACGCCGAGGACGTCTTCAAGCGGATCGTGGAACGCGGCACCGAGGAGGGGCTCGCCGTCGTCATCGCCGGTGACGAGGACGAGATCTGCGACGGTTTCTCCGGCTGGCAGGTGGACGCCAAGAAGGCCCGCCGGGGCATCCTGCTCTCCCCGCAGGAGTCCGGCTCCGGCGAGCTGATCGGCATCCGGACCACCCGGGCCATGGTGGGCGGACCGATCCAGCCCGGCAAGGGCATGCTGCACCTGGGCAGCGGGGAGCACGTCACGGTGACGACCCCGCAGTAGCCCACCGGCGGGAGCGCACCGCCAGGAGCGACCGGCGGAAGCGCGTCCGGCGGGAGCGAAGGGAGGCTGTGGCCCCTGGGCCCCAGGGCCCCAGGGATCCTCAGCCTCCCGACCTCGACATCACCACCACCGGATTCCCCTCCGCCGAGCTGTCCGAGGTGTAGACGAGGTCGCCGTCGCTCGGGGTCAGGTAGACCGTGTTGGTGCCGGGGTCGCAGCCGTCGTGGTTGCCCTCGGCGCCGGTCGAGGAGGCGACCAGCCTCGTGGCCGTCACCGACCTCAGGGTCAGGATGTCCGTGCAGACCCCGCCCAGCTGGTCGGTCTGCCGCAGGCGGCCCAGCTCCTGGCCGACGGCGGCCTGTTCGACGGTGACCCGGAAGGTGCCGACGGGCAGGTTGCCGGACAGGGCGGTCGCCGAGCCCTGCCAGGTGCCGAGGTAGGCGGCCGGGATCTTCCCGCCGCCGGAAGTCGTGCCCGCCGAGGGCGACTTGGCGGCCGCGCCCGCGTCACTGCTCGGCCCGCCGCCGGGCCACCTCCGCCGGGCCGGGCCGCAGCCCCCGCTCCTTCGCGAGGCACGCCTCGGCAATCTCCCGCAACTCACCGCTCAGCGAGCCGAGTTCGGGCTCCTCGTGGACGACCTTGTAGAGCAGGGCGGCCGAGGAGTCACCCGGGAACGGCGGCTGTCCGTTCGCCGCGTACGCCAGCACCGCGCCGAGGGAGAAGACGTCCGCCGCGCCGGTGACCCCCTTGCCCAGGATCTGCTCGGGCGACATGTATCCCGGCGACCCGATCGAGACACCCGACGACGTCAGCGAGGCGGTGCCGTCCGTGGCCCGGGCGATGCCGAAGTCGATGAGGAGCGGCCCGTCGAGGGTCAGGAGCACGTTCGACGGCTTCACGTCCCGGTGCACCAGCCCCAGTTCGTGCACCGCCGCCAGCGCCTCGGCCAGCCCCGCGCCCAGCGCCCGTACCGTGTGCGCGGGCAGCGGGCCGCCGTCGGCCACGGCCGCCGTCAGGGAGGGACCGGCCGCGTAGGCCGTGGCGACCCAGGGCACGGGCGCGTCCGGGTCGGCGTCCAGGACGGGTGCCGTCCAGGCACCGCCGACCCGCCGGGCGGCCGCCACCTCGCGGCGATGGGGGTCCCCCCGCGCGAGCTTGTTCGAGCGTGGGGGAGGGCACGGAACTCCTCGTCCAGCGCGAGGTGCGGGTGCACGATCTTCACGGCGACGGTCCGGCCGCCGGCCGAACGCCCCAGATAGACGCGGCCCATGCCGCCGGAGCCGAGCCGGCCGAGCAGCCGGTACGGCCCGACGGCCGCAGGTTCGTCGCCCGCGAGCGGCTGCATGCGCCCACCCCCCAGTCAGTCCGGGCAGCAGCCCATTGCCTGTCAGGCCTCCAGCAGGTCGACCTTCACATCCGCCGCGAACCCGGTGGTCGGGCCGACCCGGCGGGCGAACTCCGCCACCGCCGCCAGCTGCGGCGCGCCGAAGCTGAAGTCGAGGGTGGTGAAGTACCGGGCGAGGGTCGCCTCGTCGAAGGCCTCCCAGCGGGCGGCCTGCTCGGCGACCTTGGCGACCTCCTCCAGGGAGAGGTTGCGGGAGTCGAGGAAGGCGCTGTGCACGTCGCGGGTGATGCGGGGTTCGCGCTCCAGGTAGTCCCGGCGCGCCGCCCAGACGGCGAAGACGAACGGCAGGCCCGTCCACTCCTTCCACAGCGTGCCGAGGTCGTGGACCTCAAGGCCGTAGCGCGGGCCGTCCAGCAGGTTGGCGCGCAGGGCCGCGTCGCCGATCAGCACCGCCGCCTCCGCCTCCTGCATCATCAGGCTGAGGTCGGGCGGGCAGGTGTAGTACTCGGGCTGGACGCCATAGCGGTCGGCGAGCAGCAACTGCGCGAGGCGGACCGAGGTGCGCGAGGTGGAGCCGAGGGCGACCCGGCGGCCGTCCAGCTGGTCCAGCGGCACCTGCGAGACGATCACGCAGGACATCACCGGGCCGTCGCAGCCGACGGCGATGTCCGGGAAGGCGACCAGGTCGCCGGCGTTGCGCAGGAACTCGACGAGGGTGATGGGCCCGATGTCGAGGTCGCCGCGCACCAGCTGCTCGCTGAGCTTCTCAGGGGTGTCCTTGGTCAGCTCGAAGTCGAGGAGGGTGCCGGTTCTCGCGAGCCCCCAGTAGAGGGGAAGGCAGTTCAGGAACTGGATGTGTCCGACGCGCGGCCGGGTGCGAGAATTGTCCACATCGCGAGACTAGACCCCATGGGGTACCGTGCTGGGACCGCCCCCGCCCTCGGTGTCTTGACGTCTCGACCGTCCGTCGGGTCAACCCACCCGCGAGCCGATTCAAACGTTCGGGTGACGTGATCTTGCCCTCTGTTGCTTTCCGCTGCCTACATGCTAGGCTCGCCGCAAGTTGCAGTTTGGTTTCCTTGCAGTACAGAGCCTGCGGAGCATGTAACCGCAGGCTCTCGTCGTTTTCAGACGAATGCAGTTGTGCGGCACTTAGTTTGTTTTCACACTTGCAGGTTCTGGAGCAGGGCGACCCTTTGAGCCCAAGGAGGGCTTATGGCTACCGGAACCGTGAAGTGGTTCAACGCCGAAAAGGGCTTTGGTTTCATCGCCCAGGAAGGCGGCGGCCCCGACGTCTTCGTTCACTACTCCGCGATCAACGCCAGCGGGTTCCGCTCCCTGGAGGAGAACCAGCAGGTGAGCTTCGACGTCACGCAGGGCCCGAAGGGTCCGCAGGCGGAGAACGTCACCCCCGTCTGATCCCAGACAAACCAAGTCTGATCGCAGACTGAGTGCAGTACCCAAGGAGCCCCGCGCCGTCAGGCGACGGGGCTCCTGCCTTTTCCGCCCCGCCCCGCCACTCCGGTGCACAACGTGCTCACACGTGCTGCATCACCAGCACGAATGTGGTGCCGGGCACCAGCGCCTCGTACACATGCGGAACATCTCCGCGATAGGTCAGATAATCCCCGGGGTTCAATTCGACGGTTTCTCCGCGTGGCCCCGCCTTCACCTGCCCGCCGCATACGACGAGGTGCTCGACCGTTCCCGGAATGTGCGGTTCGGACTCGCGCGGCACGCCGGGCTCCATCCGCAGGTGGTAGATGTCCCGGCGGGCGCCGGGCGGGCAGGCCGACAGCAGGGTGGCGGCGAAGTCGGCCCGCTCCGACGCGACCGTGGGCCCCTCCCCCGCCCGGATCACCTGGACGCCGGACACCGGCGGCTCGACCAGCACGCTGAACGGCACGCCCAGCGCCACCCCCAGCGACCACAGCGTCTCCACGCTCGGGTTGCCGACGCCCGCCTCCAGCTGGGACAGCGTGGACTTCGCGACGCCGGCCCGTTTGGCCAGCTCGGACAGGGAGAGCCCGACCCGGGCGCGCTCACGCTTCAATGCCCCGGCGATCCACTCCATCGGAAGCCGGTCGGGCCGTTCGGGTGTCTCGGACATCTGGTTCGTTCGCTCCATCGGTACGACCGTTCACCTTGACGAACGCCACTCTACTCGTTCACTGTAGAGAACATGCGTTCGCCAAACCGAACAATCCGGCCCTGGAGGAGGACCTCCCTGGTCCGGGACAGTTCACTCGTCTGGCTGGCCGGCGGGATCGTCGGCGTCTCCTTCGGCGCGGTCAGCGTGGCCGGCGGCCTGCCGGTGTGGGTCCCGGTCGTGATGTCCCTCGTCGTCTACGCGGGCTCGGCCCAGTTCAGCGCGGTCGGCGTGCTGCTCGCCGGCGGCGGCCCGCTGGCGGCGGCGGCCACCGGCCTGCTGCTCAACACCCGCACGGCGGCCTTCGGCCTGGCCGTCGCCGACCTCCTCGGCCCCGGCCGGGTCACCCGTCTGCTCGGCGCCCACCTGGTCACCGACGAGACGGTCGCCTTCGCCCTGGCCCAGCCGGACCTGGCCCGGCGCCGTGCCGCGTTCTGGGTCTCGGGGCTCGGGCTGTTCGCCGTGTGGAACGCGGGGGTGCTGGCCGGCGCCCTCGCCGGCACCGCCCTCGGCGACACCGGCCGCTACGGCCTGGACGCGGCGTTCCCCGCGGTGCTGGCCGCCCTGGTGCTGCCCGCGCTCCGCTCGGACCGGGGGGTACGGCGCGCGGCCCTGCTCGGCGCGGCGATCGCCCTCGCGGTGACCCCCGCCGCGCCCGCCGGGCTCCCGGTCCTGCTCGCCCTCGCCGCTCTTGTCACCCTGCCGGCGGTACGGCGATGAACGCGACGGTCCTCATGATCCTCGCGCTCGCCCTCGGCACGTACGCCTTCCGCCTGGTGGGCCCGGCGCTGCACGGCCGGGTGGAGATCCCGGCGCGGGTCCAGGAGCTGGCGTCGGCGGCCGCGGTGGTCCTCCTGGTGGCCCTGCTGGCCACCGGCGCTCTCACCGAGAACGGCGGTTTCGCGGGCTGGGCCCGCCCGGCCGGGGTGCTGACAGGTGGCGTACTCGCCTGGCTCCGTGCCCCGTTCGCGGTCGTGGTCCTGGCGGCCGCGACGGCGACGGCACTGCTGCGGGCGGCCGGAGTCGGCTGAGCGCTCCGCTGGAAGTGCCGCGGCACGCCGTCCGCCGGCTGCCGCCGCGCGGCCGGTCGTGCCCACGCGACGGCAGCCGCGGATCGGATACGGCCCGCGCCGTTCAGGGCGCTGCCGAACCATGGCGGGTGGGGCCTGCCCCGCTCAGCGCGCCGTTGTCGGTACCGCCCGCTAGGGTCCGCGAGCATGACCGCCGACTTCCTCACCGCCACCCGCACCTTCTACGACGCGATCGCCGACGACTACGCCGACCACTTCCGCGAAGATGTCGCCAACCGGCCGTTGGACCGGGCCCTGTTGGCCACCTACGCCGAACTCGTCGGCGCCGGCGGCACGGTGGCCGACCTCGGCTGCGGCCCCGGCCGCGTCACGGGCCGCCTGGCCGGACTGGGGCTGTCCGTCTTCGGGCTCGACCTGTCCACGTCGATGCTCGCCGTCGCCCGCCGCGAGAACCCCGGCCTGCGCTTCGTGCAGGGCTCGATGCTGGAACTGGCCGTGGCGGACGGCGCGTTGGACGGAGTGGTGTGCTGGTACTCGTCCATCCACACCCCGGACGACCATCTGCCCGCGCTGTTCGGGGAGTTCCGCAGGGTGCTGCGGCCCGGCGGCCGGCTGCTCCTCGCCTTCCAGGTGGGGGACGCGGCCCGCCGGTTCGAGGACCCCTGGGGGCACCCGGTGGCGCTGGACTTCGAGCGGCGGCGGCCGGAGCAGATGACGAGACTGCTGACGGAGGCCGGTTTCCGACTCCACTCCAGCACGGTGCGGGCAGCGGACGCGGGGCTCGGGGAGACGAGTCCGCAGGCGTACCTCATCGCCACCTCCTGATCGGCGGACGCCCGCCGGGGCCAGGGGCTGTCCTGCGGATCGAGTCGCAGGACCGCAGCGGTGACTGGCAGCCGAGGTGAGCGGGATCGCGCGCGGGGGCACCCCCCTCGCGGCGGGCGACGCGGTGGGGCACCCCTTCCGGGGGAGGGCGTGCCAGACCCCGCGCTGCGGCATGATCCGTCCGCCGGACAGCCCCGAGCCGCCTAAGCCAGTCGCTCGCGCAGCAGGGTGCGCGCGGAGACGGGCTGGCGGCCGAGCAGCCGGGACAGGGTGGGGTCGGTGGTCGCGAACTCGTGCTCGCGGGCCGCGGTGAAGATGCTCAGGAGGTGGTCGGCCGTCTCGGCGGGGACGCCGCCGGCCGCCAGGTGCGCGCGGAACGTGTCGTCCGGTGCGGTGGTCCGGGTGATCGTACGGCCGGTGAGCTCGCTCGCGAGGGCGGCGAGGTCGGCGAAGGTGAGCGCCTCGGTCCCGGTGAGCGGGGGCGTCGGCCCCTCGAAGCGGTGGCTCTCGTCCGCGAGGATCACCGCCGCCGCCTCCGCCAGGTCGGCGTGGGCCGTCCAGCAGACCGGGCCGTCGGCGGGCAGGACCACCTCGCCCGAGGCCAGGCCCGGGGCGAGGAAGTCGAGGCCGCTGGAGGCGTGGAAGCCGTTGCGGAGTGAGGTCCAGGGGACGCCCGAGGCGGCCAGGGCCTCCTCCGTGGCCGCGTGGTCGCGGCAGGCCTGGAAGCGGGAGGTGGGGCTCGCGCCCATCTGGGCGGTGTACACGATGCGGCGGACGCCGGCCGCGACGGCCGCGTCGACGGCGGTGCGGTGCTGCCGTACGGTCTCCTCGCCCATCCGGTCGACGGAGACGATCAGTATCCGGGTGGCGCCCTCGAAGGCGTGCGCCAGGCCGGCCGGTTCGGTGAAGCTGCCCCGCCGTACCCGCACTCCCCGGTCCGCGAGGGCCCGCGCCTTCTCCGGGTCACGGACGCTGACGCCGACGCGGTCCGCCGGTACGCGGGTCAGCAGGCTCTCCACGATCCGGCTTCCGAGCTGTCCGGTGGCTCCGGTCACGACGATCACTATGCCCTCCAGCGGTCAACAGTCAGTATCAATGGAAACGCGTACACAGTAACACTGATACTAACGCTGGAATCAAGCACGCGATATCGTTGATACATGCCATCGGGACCACGTGACACGACCGCCACCGCCGCCTCCGCCGACACCCGGCAGCGCGTCATCGACGCCGCCATCGGGCTGCTGGAGCGGGAGGGACGGGATGCCGTCACCACCCGTGCGGTCGCCGTCGCCGCGGGGCTGCAACCCCCGGCCATCTACCGGCTGTTCGGGGACAAGGAGGGGCTGCTGGAGGCCGTGGCGGAGTACGGGTTCGCCACGTTCCTGGCGAGCAAGCGGGTCGTTCCGGATCCCGAGGACCCGATCCAGGACCTGCGGGACAGCTGGGACCTGGCCGTGCGGTTCGGCCTGGAGAACCCGGCGCTCTACGCGCTGATGTACGGCGACACCTCGCGCAGCGGCTCGGCCGCCTTCCAGGCCGGGCTCGGGATCCTGCGAGGCCGGGTGCGGCGGCTGGCCGCCGGGGGGCTGCTGCGGGTCAGCGAGACCCTCGCGGCCAACGTCATCCACGCCACGGCCCGCGGCGCGGTCCTCACCTGGCTCTCCATGCCGGGCGCCGACCGCGACCCGGCCCTGCTGACCACCCTCCGCGAGGCGATGGTCACCGCCGTCACCACCGAGAAGCCGGCCGTGCGGACCCCGGGCCCGGCCGGGTCGGCCCGGGCGCTGCGCGCCGCCCTCCCCGACCAGACGGTCCTCAGCGGCGCGGAGCAGCACCTGCTGCGCGAGTGGCTGGACCGTCTGGCCGACGAGAGCTGAGGCGGCCGAGAGACCCGGGGCCTACCAGGCGACCGGCAGCTCCAGCGGGAAGCGGCGGATGGTCTTGGTGTCCCAGCGGACCTCCTCCGGGGGTACCGCGAGGCGGAGTGCCGGGAAGCGGTCCAGGAGGCGGCCCACGGCGACCTCCAGTTCGGCCATCGCCAACGGCACCGCGATGCACCGGTGGCCGCCCCAGCCGAACGCCATGTGGAGGGCGTCGGGACGGCCGGGCACGATCTCGTGGGGGTCCGGGAAGCGGGCCGGGTCACGGTTGGCCGTCAGGTACGACACGTGGACGAAGTCGCCGCGCCGGATGAGCGCGCCGTCCATCTCGACGTCCTCCAACGCCACCCGGGGAATGCCCACCCCCTTGCGGAAGGGGATGTACCGGAGCAGTTCGTGCAGGAAGTCCGTCAGGTTCTCGCGGTGCGCCCGGGCGTACTCGGCCAGTTCCGGCCGGGTCAGCAGCAGATACACGATGTCGCTGATCTGGCAGGTCGCCGTGTCCTGTCCGCTGAGTGTGAACGTCAGGGCGAGGACGGCCAGTTCCTTGTCGTCGAGCTGGTCCTCGCCGTCCCGTGCCTCGGCGAGCACACTGATGATGTCCGTACCGGGGCTGTCGCGGCGTTCGGCGACGAGCTTCATGAAGTACGCCGTCAGGTCCTCCTTCGCCGCGCGTGCGACGTCCCGGTTGCCCGCGCCGACCACCAGCAGGCGGTGGACACCCTCCTGCATCCGCGGCCACTCGGCGCGTTCGATGCCGAGCAGGTCCAGGATCGTGTGCTGGGGAAGGGGGTCGGACAGGTGGCGGACCAGGTCGGCCGGCGGGCCCGCGGACTCCATCTCGTCCATCAGCCGGTCCGCGAGGAGGGTGATCCGCTCCCGCATCCGGTCCACGTGGCGCGGGGTGAAGGCCTGGGTGGCCAGATGCCGGATCCGGCTGCTGTACGGCGGGTCCATCACGTTGATGGACTCGGGGGAGATGATCGGCTCCGCCGTGAGGCGCGGATAGTCGTGCTGGATGATCGCGGCCCGGCTGAAGCGGTGGTCCGTGGTCACCTTCTGCACCGACTCGAATCCGGTGACCAGCCAGGCGTCCCCCTCTCCGTACGGCAGCCGGATCCTGGCGAGGGACTCGCGCTCCATGAGATCGGCGAGAACCGGGTCGAAGTCGAGGGCCTCGCTGAACGCGAAGGGGCAGGTGACCGTCTGGTCGCGGTGCGTCGTCATCAGCCGGTCACCCCCGCCGTCGGGACCGCGGTGTCGATCCGCGCACCCCGCAGGACCACGTCGAGGTCCCGGCGGGGCAGGCCGGTGTGGGGCGTGTACCGCTTCATCTCACCCGGCCGGCCCGGGGTCCTGGTGGCCTCGGTCCGGTCGGCGGGCTCGGTCAGCACGGGTTCGCTCAGGGCGCGCGGGCGTTCCCGGCGGGGCAGCGCGCGGACGGCCGGGGCCGCCGAGCCCACGAGTACGGGGGCCTCGGCACCCGCGGCGAGCAAGCCGCGCCGGGTGGCGGGTGGTCGGGCGAGGATGATCCGCTGTCGGTTGTCAGCCATGGTGTACCTCCATCCGCGATGGAAGCACGGGGGATATCCGGGAGCCGTGATTCCGCCCGGCAGTGAGGCCAGGTGGCCTAACCACAGCCGACGTCGTGTGACCTACTTCGGGTAGAGGCTCTCGATCTCCGTCGCGAAGTCCTTCATGATCGCCTCCCGGCGCAGCTTCATGGAGGGGGTCAGGTGCCCGGCCTCCTCGGTGAAGTCGGCGGGGAGCATCTCGAAGCGGCGGATGGACTCGGGGCGGGAGACCAGTTTGTTGGCCTCGTCGATCGCGCGCTGCAGGACGGCCCGCAACTCGACGTCGTCCATCAGGAGTTCCGGCGGTACCGGGTGCTTGCCGTTCATCTGGCGCCAGTGGGTGAGGCCGTCCCGGTCGAGGGTGATCAGGGCGCTGACGTAGGGCAGCCCGTCGCCGACCAGCATCACCTGGGAGATGAGGGGGTGCGAGCGCAGCCAGTTCTCCAGCGGGGCGGGGGCGACGGACTTGCCGCCGGCCGTGATGAGCATCTCCTTCTTGCGGCCGGTGATGGTCAGGTAGCCCTCGTCGTCCAGTTCGCCGAGGTCGCCGGTGGCCAGCCAGCCGTCCCGGGTCGCCGGCACGACCCCGCCGGCCTGCGGGTCCCAGTAGCCGCGCAGGACGTGGTCACCGGCGATGAGGATCTCGCCGTCGGCGGCTATGCGGACCTTGGTGCCCGGCATCGGCCAGCCCACGGTGCCGAGGCGGGGCTTGAGGGGCGGGGTGCAGGTGCTGGCCGCCGTGGTCTCGGTCAGGCCGTAGCCCTCGTAGATCTGGATGCCGGCCCCGGCGTAGAACGCGGCGAGGCGGCGGCCCAGCGGGGAGCCGCCGCAGATGATGTGGCGGACGCGGCCGCCCATGGCGGTGCGGATACGGCGGTAGACCAGCGGGTCGTAGAAGCCGCGGGCCGTCTTCAGGGCGCGGCCGGGCCCGCTGCCGGTGCCGGTCTGTTTCGCCTCCAGCGCCTCGCCGTAGCGCCGCGCGACCCCGGTGGCCCGGTCGAAGATCGAGACCCGGCCGCCCGCCTCCGCCTTGGCGCGGGCGGTGTTGAAGACCTTCTCCAGCATGTAGGGGATGGTGAGCAGACAGGTCGGTTTGAAGGCGGCGAGGTCCGGGAGCAGTTCCTCGGCCCTGAGGCTGGGGGCATGGCCGAGGCGCACCCGGGCGCGGACGCAGGCGATCGCCACCATGCGGCCGAAGACGTGGGACATGGGCAGGAAGAGGAGGATGGAGACCTCTTCGTTGTTGCGCGCCTTGAAGACCGGGTGGAGGAGTTCGACCGCGTTGTCGACCTCGGCGAAGAAGTTGCCGTGCGAGAGGGCGCAGCCCTTGGGGCGGCCGGTGGTGCCCGAGGTGTAGATGAGGGTGGCGAGGGTGTCGGGGCCCAGCATGCCCCGCCGTACGGCCACCTCGGCGTCCGGCACCTGAGCACCGGCCTCCGCGAGCCGGTCCACGTGCCCCTTCTCCATCACCCACAGGTGCCTGAGGTCGGGCAGCCGGTCGAGCTCGGGGCCGAGTGCGGCGGCCTGCGCGGAGCTCTCCGTGACCAGGGCGACGGCCCCCGAGTCGTGCATGATCCAGCGGGTCTGGAAGACCGAGGAGGTCGGGTAGATCGGCACGGTCACCAGGCCGGCCGCCCAGGCGCCGAAGTCGAGGAGCGTCCACTCGTACGTCGTCCGGCTCATGATCGCGATCCGGTCGCCCGGCACCAGCCCCTCCGCGATCAGGCCCTTGGCCACCGCCAGCACCTGCTCGGCGAACCGTTCCGCCGTCACATGCTCCCAATCCCCTTCGCCCGCGGCCGGCTTGCGGCTGAGCACCACGGCGCCCGGCTCCGCCTCCGCGTTGTCGAACGGCAGGTCGGCCAGCGACCCGTGCCGCACCGGCGGCGCGAACGGCGGTACGTACGCCTCCCGCACCACCCCGTCCAGCCGCTGCACGAGGGGCTCGACCAGGATCGGGTTCCCGTCGTAGTCCGTGGCCTGGATCGCCACGCCGGGAGCGACGGGGGCGGTGTTCGGATGAGAGAACTCGGAGAACGTGGACACGGGGCGGCTCCTCGGGCGCGCAGCGGTGAACTGCTTGCTGCATGACGTACGTGCCTCGCGCACCGAGGCGTTCACCGGCACCGGCCCTCGGAAAGGAGTTACCGGCGGTTCAGGCTGGAGATCGTACGGGGCCGCTGTGGCGGGCCTGTGGGCATTCGGAGGTTGTCCGGGGACGGGCCTGTGCAATCCCGGAGGTTACGTGAGGGTCCTTCACGTTCGGCCCGTTTCCCGGTACTTGACAGCTGTGACATAGGCTTACCTACGGTAACCTTACTCCAGAGTCAGGAATCGGGCGACATCGGGGACGGACATGACGGACCGCTATCTGAGCTTCGCCGGCACGGCACCCGGCCGTTTCCTCACCCGCCGGCTCGGGCTGCCGCAGCCGGCCCGACTGGTCCGGCCCGGGCAGGGGCCGTCCCCAGCGGGTGAGGTGCTGCACCTCACCGCCGGCAAGTCCGCCCTCGACCTGGCACCGGTCCTTGCCCGCACCGGGCTCGCCCCGGACGAGTCGGGCACCCCGGCCGCCGTCGTCCTCGACGCCACCGGGGTGCGGGACGTCGACGCGCTGGCCGAGGTGCACGCGGCCCTCCACCCCGTCGTACGGTCCGTCGCCGCGAGCGGCCGGGTGGTGGTGCTGGGCGCGCCGCTGGACCCCGCCGACCACCACCAGTGCGCCGCGCAGCAGGCGCTGGAGGGGTTCACCCGGTCCCTGGGCAAGGAGATCGGGCGCGGCAGGACCGTCAACCTGGTCCGGCTCGCCGGAACCGCGGTGGCCGCCGAGTCCACGCTCCGCTTCCTCCTCTCCCCCCGGTCGGCGTACGTCAGCGGGCAGGTCATCGAGGTCGGGGCGGGCGACTTCACCGTCCCGGGCGACTGGGAACGGCCGCTCGCGGGGCGCACCGCGCTGGTCACCGGGGCCGCGCGCGGGATCGGGGCCGCCGTCGCCGAGACGCTGGCGCGCGGCGGGGCGCGGGTCGTCGTCCTCGACGTACCGGCCGCGGCGGCCGACGCGCATGCGGTGGCGGAGCGGCTGGGCGGAACCGCGCTCACGCTCGACATCACCGACGCGGACGCGGGAGCGCGGATCGCCGACGCGCTGCCGCAGGGGCTGGACGTCCTCGTCCACAACGCGGGGATCACCCGCGACCGGCGGCTGGTCAACATGCCTGCCGAGCGGTGGAGTTCGGTGCTGGAGGTGAACCTCGGGAGTGTGCTGCGCACGACGGACGCGCTGCTGGAGCGGGGCGTTGTGCACCCCGGCGGGCGGATCGTGGGCACCGCGTCCATCGCCGGGCTCGCCGGGAACGCGGGGCAGACGAACTACGGGGCGAGCAAGGCGGGGATCGCCGGGCTGGTGCGGAGCCTTGCGCCGCGGGCGCTCGCGGAGTTCGGGGTGACCGTGAACGCGGTGGCGCCCGGGTTCATCGAGACGCGGATGACGGCCGCCGTGCCTTTTCTCATCCGGGAGGCGGGGCGGCGGATGAACTCGCTGGCGCAGGGTGGGGTGCCGGGGGATGTGGCGGAGACGGTGGGGTGGTTGGCGGAGCCGGGGTCGGGGGCGGTGAACGGCCAGGTGGTGCGGGTCTGCGGGCAGAGTCTTCTGGGGGCGTGACGATCGTGCGGCGGGTGCGGGCGCCTGGGGGCCGGTCGCGCCCGCACGGCGGCAGCCGCATGTCAGACAGCGCCCCGTGCCCCTGCGAGCAGGGAACTTCCGTCACCGGCGGTGAAAGGCAACCTCTGTGATCATCCTTGACCGGGCCCCTTCCCTGGGTCCTCTGCTCGCTCTCGGCGCGCTGCGGTCGCCCCTCAAGAAGCCGGACGCCGATGCCCCCTTCCCCCGCACCGGCCTCCTCCTCCGCCTCCGCCCCGACCTCGAAAGGCTCGCCGCCTACGAACGTGTCTGCGGGTTCGGCCCCGGGGACGACGGGCTGCCGATCACGTACCCTCACGTGCTCGGGTTTCCGCTGGCGATGCGCCTCATGAGTGCGCGGGAGTTTCCGTTGCCGTTGCTCGGGCTGGTGCACACCTCGATCGAGATCGCGCGGTATGCCGAACTTCCCGGGGACGGGACGTACGACGTCTCCGTGCACGTCGAGAAGCTGAGTCCGCATCGGCGGGGCACCGAGGCCACCGTCGTGACCGGGATGCGGGCCGGTGAGGACGTCGTGTGGGAGTCGCGGAGCACGTATCTGGCGCGGCACCGGACGCGGCACTTCGGTGAGACGGGCCGGACCGAGCCCGGGACCCTGCTGCCCCTCGTCGAGGAGTGGCGCATCGCCGGGGACGTCGGCCGCCGCTACGGGGCCGCCTCCGGAGACCGCAACCCGATCCATCTGCATCCGCTCACCGCCCGTCTCTTCGGCTTCCCCCGGGCCATCGCGCACGGCATGTGGACGGTGGCCCGGTGCCTCGCCGCACACGGGGTGCCGACGGCGGCTGACGTGCGGGCCGAGTTCCGGGCGCCGGTACTGCTGCCGGGAACGGTCGGATACGCCGCCGAGAACGGCCGGTTCCAGCTGCGCAGCGGAGACCGGGTGCAGGTGGAGGGCAGTGTGCGCCCGCGCGTTGCCCGGTGATCCGCCAACGCCGTACAAGAACCTGCGCCGCCGGGCGTCGTGTGCCGGACCGGGCCGGTCACGGCGGGGACCACGGCCGGCCCTCCATCAGGTTGCCCAGACCCGCCCAGGCGAAGTTCATCAGGGTCGCCGCCGCCTGCCGGGCCGTCACTCCCGGGGTGGCGTTGGCCCAGGCCGCGAGGGACTCGGCGGCGCCCACCAGGGCCTCGGCGAGGCCGGCGACCTCACCCTCGCCCAGGTCGGGGTCGCGGTGCGCCTCGCGGGCGGCGGCGACGATGAGCTGGGTCACGAACGCGACGATCTCCTCGCGCATCGCCGCGACCTCGGCGGCGAACCCCTCGCCGTGCGTGCGGGCCTGGAGGTGCAGCACCGACCAGCCGTCCGGGTGTTCGGCGGTGTACGTGAAGAACGCCCGCAGCCCGTCCCACAGTTGCCGGTCGGCCGGCAGATCACGGTCGACGCCGCTGCGGACCGCCTCGGTCAGCGCCCCGGCCTCACGGCGGATGCAGGCCGTGAACAGGTCTTCCTTCGAGTTGAGATACAGATACACCAATGGCTTGGAGACACCGGCGAGTTCGGCGATCTCGTCCATCGACGCGGCCATGTAGCCGCGCTGGCCGAAGGTCCGCACGGCGGCGTCCAGCATCTGCTGCTCACGTACCGCGCGCGGCATCCGCTTGGTCTTGACGGTCCCCATGGGACAAAGCGTAGTTGGGACCGGAAGCGAGGGAGTCGCTCAGGAAGAGGCCTGGGCCTGCTCCGGGGTCTCCGCCACCTGGTCGACCGCCTCGTCCTCCTGGCTGCGGTTGGCCTCGATGTTGGCCTTCATCCGCTCGACCCGCTGCGAGACCTGCACCGAGGCGCGGTCCCGCTCCTTGCGCAGCACGACGAAGCTGATCGGCGCCGACAGGACGAGGGAGAGCAGCAGGACCCACAGGAAGTTGGAGTCGCCGAAGCCACGCGGGAACGCCCCGGCGTAGACGAGGCCCCAGACGACGAGGAGGCAGCCCGCGAAGATACCGAGGCGCATCAGCGTGTAGCGGAGCATCTCAATCCAGTCTTCCGATGACGAAAAGGGGCACCGTCCAGTGAAGCACGCCGCGGGGCCGATCTTGCACCGGGGTCGGGTCAGGTGAGCGGGAGCAGCATGGTGATGTCGTCGCGGTCGTCGCCGGGTGCGACGCGGACCGCGGCGGGGACCCGGCCGACCTCCTTGTATCCGCAGGAGCCGTAGAAGTCCTCCAGGCCGAGACCGCCGCGGCAGCCGAGCCGTATGGCGTCGATGCCCTCGAAGCCGCGGGCCGCGTCGGCGGCGGCCGCGAGCAGGTCGCGGCCGTGTCCCCGCCCCTGGTGCCTCGGGTGCACCATCACCGTGTACAGCCACACCCAGTGCTTCATCAGCCGGTGCGTGTTGAAGGAGAAGAAGGCGGTGGCGGCGACCTCGCCGGCCGCGTCGTGCCCGACGAGGAGGCGGTGCCGGCCCTCGGCCATCGCGACGAAGTGCCTCACCAGCTCCGGCCGGATCTCCTCGGAGGTCACGGGGGCGACGAAACCGACGGCACCGCCGGCGTTGGTCACGTCCGTCCACAGGTCGAGGACGCCGTCACGCAGGGCGGGGGTGACGGCGGGGTCGAGGGTGAAGGTAAGGGGCATGACCGCATCGTATCCATTACGACAGTCGCTGCGACAGTCACTGCGACAGCGATGACGGCAGCGATCACGACAGCGCCTGCGCAGCCACTTCCAGATCGGCGACGAGGCCCTGGTAGGCATGCTCCCGGTCGTCCGCGCGCAGGACGGAGGAGGGGTGGACGGTGGGCACGAGCCGCTCCGGCCGGCCGTGGATCTCCCGCTCCAGCACGGTCCCGCGCATCTCGCCCACCCGGAACGACGGCCCGAGCAGCGCCTTTCCGGCGGTGGCGCCGAGGACGACGACGAGTTCGGGCGCCACGACTGTCAGCTCGGCGGCGAGCCAGGGGGCGCAGGCCGACATCTCGCGCAGAGTGGGGGGCTTGTGGACGCGGCGCTCACGGGTTGCGGCCCAGGTGAACTTGAAGTGCTTGACGGCGTTGGTCACGTAGGCGTCCGCGGGGTCGAGACCGGCCTCTTCCAGAGCCTTGCCGAGCAGCCGCCCGGCGGGCCCGACGAAGGGCTCGCCCTGCCGGTCCTCTTGGTCACCGGGCTGCTCACCGACGAGCATGACCCGGGCGTGCGCGCTGCCCTTGCCGGGGCGCCGGCGGTGGACATGAGGTCCGGGTACCCGTCGTGGGGCTGCGGACCCGTCCCGGCCGCGGGTGCGTCGTGGCTGATCGCGCAGTTCCCCGCGCCCCCAAAGGGGCGCACCGCAGCGGCCCCTTCTTTCAGGGGCGCGGGGCTGTATCGACATGCGGCTCCGCCGCGTGGGCGCGATCAGCCACGACGCACCGGCGGCCCGCTCACACCCGCATCGGCTGCGGGGACTCCCTGCGCGCCGGGTCCGGGCCGTCGTACTCGCGGATGATCTCGTACCGCGTGTTCCGTTCCACCGGCCGGAAGCCCGCGTCGCGGATGAGGTCCAGCAGATCCTCACGGGTGAGCTTGTTCGGCGTGCCGTAGTTGTCCGCGTCGTGGGTGATCTTGTACTCGACCACCGACCCGTCCATGTCGTCCGCGCCGTGCTGCAACGCCAGCTGCGCCGTCTGGACGCCGTGCATGACCCAGAAGACCTTGACGTGCGGCACGTTGTCGAACAGCAGCCGCGACACCGCGAAGGTCTTCAGGGCCTCCGCGCCGGTCGCCATCTGGGTCCGCGCCTGGAGCCGGTTGCGTACCTTGCCGTCCTTCATGTCCACGAAGTCGTGCTGGTAGCGGAGCGGGATGAAGACCTGGAAGCCGCCGGTCTCGTCCTGGAGCTCGCGCAGCCGCAGGACGTGGTCCACCCTGTGCTTGGGCTCCTCGATGTGGCCGTACAGCATGGTGCACGGGGTCTTGAGACCCTTCTCGTGCGCCAGGCGGTGGATCCGGGACCAGTCCTCCCAGTGGGTGCGGTGGTCCACGATGTGCTGCCGGACCTCCCAGTCGAAGATCTCCGCGCCGCCGCCGGTCAGGGACTCGAGCCCCGCGTCGATCAGCTCGTCGAGGATCTCGGAGGCCGACAGACCGGAGATCGTCTCGAAGTGGTGGATCTCCGTCGCCGTGAAGGCCTTGAGGGAGACGTGCGGGAGGGCCGCCTTCAGTTCCCGCAGCGAACGCGGGTAGTACCGCCACGGCAGGTTCGGGTGCAGGCCGTTGACGATGTGCAGCTCGGTGAGGTTCTCGCTCTCCATCGCCTTGGCGAGCTTGACCGCCTCCTCGATGCGCATCGTGTACGCGTCCTTCTCGCCCGGCTTGCGCTGGAACGAGCAGTACGCGCAGGACGCGGTGCACACGTTCGTCATGTTGAGGTGCCGGTTGACGTTGAAGTGGACGACGTCACCGTTCTTGCGCGTCCGCACCTCGTGGGCGAGGCCGCCGAGCCATGCGAGGTCGTCCGACTCGTACAGCGCGATGCCGTCCTCGCGGGTCAGCCGCTCACCGGAACGGACCTTCTCCTCCAGCTCACGCTTGAGCCCGACGTCCATGCCTCAACCTTTCTACGACAGCCTGACCGAGACTACTCCCCCGCCCTTCGGGCGGACGGCGCCCCCGAACGGTGCTTCGCGCCTACACCTCTTCCGGGAGTTCCCCCACCCGGTTCTCCCACTTCGTGGACAGCACGATCGTGGTACGGGTCCGGGAGACGCCCTTCGTCCCGGAGAGCCGCCGGATGGTCTTCTCCAGGCCGTCCACATCCGTCGAACGCACCTTGAGCATGAAGGAGTCGTCACCGGCGATGAACCAGCAGTCCTCGATCTCCGGCAGGTCCCGCAGCCGCTGTGCCACGTCCTCGTGGTCGGCCGCGTCGGAGAGCGAGATACCGATCAGGGCGGTGACGCCGAGGCCGAGCGAGGCCGCGTCGACGGTGGCGCGGTAGCCGGTGATGACCCCGGCCGCCTCCAGCCGGTTGATGCGGTCGGTGACGCTGGGTCCCGACAGTCCGACGAGGCGGCCCAGCTCCGCGTACGAGGCCCGGCCGTTCTCCCTCAGGGCCTGGATGAGCTGCCTGTCCACGGCGTCCATGCGATCGAAGCCTTCCGCTGAAGATTCCCGAAGTAGATAGAGGTGATGCAGAGGTGATGCAGAGGTGGTGCCGGGGGTGGGTGCTACTCGTTCGCGTCGTGCGCGCTCGCGCCGCCGAGCTCCCCTTCCCAGCGGCGGTAGAGCCGGTGCCCCACACCGGCCGCGTCCAGCACCCGCCCGGCGACGAAGTCGACGAGGTCCTGGATGTGGGTCGCGCCCGCGTAGAAGGCGGGTGAGGCGGGGACGACGACCGCCCCCAGGTCGTCCAGGGTCACCAGGTGGCGCAGGGTCTGGCCGTTCAGCGGGGTCTCGCGGACGGCGACGACGAGCGGCCGGCGCTCCTTCAGGGTGACGCCGGCGGCCCGCTGGAGCAGGTCCTTGGAGAGGCCGATCGCGACCCCGGCGACGGCGGCGGTGGACGCCGGCACGATCAGCATGCCCTTCGTCGGATACGACCCGGAGGACGGCCCGGCGGCCAGGTCCCCGGCGCTCCAGTACCGCACCCGGGCGAGGTCGCCCTGGAAGGCCACCGGCTTGCCGTCGGCCCCCCGTGCCAGCCATTCCCCCAGGTCGTCCCTCCAGTGCGCGTCCCGGAAGGAGATCCCGGTCTCGTCCAGCAGGGTGAGCCGCGAGGCCCGGCTGACCACCAGGTCGACGCTCTCCCCCGCGTCCAGCAGGGCACGCAGCACAGCAGCGGCATACGGCGTTCCGGACGCCCCGGACACCCCCACGATCCAAGGCACGCGCTGCGTTTCTCCTGCGTTCACATCTTGAGCGTACCGGCGCGCCGACCGAGGTTCAGGCCGGGTGGGGGGCCTTGGGGCCGACGCGGAGGCGGGAGGTGTCCACCGTGAGGCTGCCGAGCTTCGTCTCCACGGTCAGCCTGCCCCCGTAGGGGAGCGTGTCCCGGCCGAGGTATCCGTCCGGTACCCGCGGAACATGTCCTCGTACCGGGCGAGCTGCGAGTGCAGGCGGTCGCTGTCCGAGACGGTCACGTCGGCCTCCCTCTTTCTGCGCACGATGGCAGGCCGCACCGTATTCAGACGGTGAGCCCCCGCACCACGAGATCGAGGAGCGCGCACACGAACAGGGCAATCCCGATGAACCCGTTGACGCTGAAGAAGGCGCGGTTCAGGCGGGAGAGGTCGTGCGGGCGGACGATGGTGTGCTCGTACACGAACGCGCCCGCCACGATCACCAGCCCCAGCCAGAAGAACGCGCCCGCACCGGTGAGGACCGCGTACCAGACGAACAGCCCCGTCGTCACCGCGTGGCACACCCGCGCGCCCCAGATCGCCGCCGGGACGCCGAAGCGGGCCGGGACCGACAGGACGCCGATCTCTCGGTCGGTCTCGATGTCCTGGCAGGCGTAGATCAGGTCGAAGCCGCCGATCCAGATGCCGACGGCGAGACCGAGGATCACCGCGTCCCAGGACCACTCACCGCTGATCGCCAGCCAGCCGCCGATCGGCCCCATGGCCTGGGCGAGGCCGAGGATGGCCTGGGGGAAGTTCGTGAACCGCTTGCCGTAGGGGTAGACCACCATCGGGATCACGGCGACGGGGGCGAGTGCCAGGCAGAGGGGGTTCAGGAGGGCCGCCGAGCCCAGGAAGACCGCCACCGCGATCAGCGCGCCCGTCCAGGCGTGCTTGACGCTCATCGCGCCGGTGACCAGCTCACGGTGGGCGGTGCGCGGGTTCCGGGCGTCGATCTCGCGGTCGATGATCCGGTTCACCGCCATGGCGAACGTGCGCAGGCCGACCATGCAGACGGTGACCAGGAGCAGCCGTCCCCAGTGGATGTTCTTGTCCAGCTCGAACATCGCGGTCAGCGCGGCGATGTACGCGAAGGGCAGCGCGAAGACCGAGTGCTCGATCATCACCAGGCGCAGGAAGGCGCGGGTCCTGCCCGGCTGGGGCACCGCGGCGGCAGAGGCGCTCACAGGACGGACTCCGTCCGCCGGTGATCGACCGGACCTGCTCCGCCGCGGCGGAGCAGGTCCGCCGCCGCGCTGCCACGCATCGTCATCGCCCTGGCCCTCACAGTCCGTATTCCTTCCAACGCCGCGTCACCCGTTCCGCCGTATCGGGGTCCGACAGGACCATGTCCGGCCACCCGCCGTCGCGGGTGTAGCCCTCCTCGGGCCACTTCTTCGTCGCGTCGATGCCCGCCTTGCCGCCCCAGAACTGCTGGTAGGAAGCGTGGTCGAGGTGGTCGACGGGGCCTTCGACGACCGTGAGGTCACGGGCGTAGTCGGTGTTGCCGAGGGCCCGCCAGGCGACCTCGTGCAGGTCGTGGACGTCGCAGTCGGAGTCGACGACCACGATCAGCTTGGTGAGGGACATCATGTGCGCCCCCCAGATCGCGTGCATGACCTTCTGCGCGTGCTTCGGGTACTTCTTGTCGATCGAGACGATCGCGCAGTTGTGGAAGCCGCCGGCCTCGGGAAGGTGGTAGTCCACGATGTCCGGGACGATGATCTTCAGCAGGGGCAGGAAGAAGCGTTCGGTGGCGCGGCCGAGGGGGCCGTCCTCCGTCGGCGGCCTGCCCACCACGATCGACTGGAGCAGCGGGCGCCTCCGCATCGTCACGCAGTCGATGGTCAGGGCCGGGAACGGCTCCTGGGGGGTGTAGAAGCCGGTGTGGTCGCCGAACGGGCCCTCGGGCAGCATCTCGCCCGGCTCCAGCCAGCCCTCGAGGACGACCTCGGCCTGCGCGGGCACCTGGAGCGGGACCGTCTTGCAGTCGACCATCTCGATCCGCCTGCCCGCGATGAACCCGGCGAACAGGTACTCGTCGATGTCTCCGGGGAGCGGGGCCGTGGAGGCGTAGGTGACCGCCGGGGGGCAGCCGAAGGCGATCGCGACCGGGAGGCGTTCCCCGCGCCGGGCGGCCACCTGGTAGTGGTTGCGGCTGTCCTTGTGGATCTGCCAGTGCATGCCGATGGTGCGCCGGTCGTGGCGCTGCAAGCGGTACAGGCCGAGGTTGCGGATGCCGGTCTCGGGGTCCTTGGTGTGGGTGAGGCCCAGGTTGAAGAAGGAGCCGCCGTCCTGCGGCCAGGTGAACAGCGCCGGGAGCTGGTCGAGGTCGACGTCGTCCCCGGTCAGGACCACTTCCTGGACGGGCGCGTGGTCGGACTTGACCTTCTTCGGCGGCACGTGCGCCATCGCGCCGAGCTTCCCGAACGCCTCGCGCACACCGACGAAGCCGTGCGGAAGTTCGGGGCGCAGCAGTCCGCCGATCTTCTCGGAGATCTCGCCGTACGACTTCAGGCCCAGGGCCTTCAGCAGCCGCCGGTCGGTGCCGAACACGTTCATCGCGAGGGGCATGCCCGACCCCTTCACGTTCTCGAAGAGCAGGGCCGGTCCGCCGGACTTCTGCACCCGGTCGACGATCTCCCCGACCTCCAGATACGGGTCGACCTCGGCCTTGACACGCTTGAGGTCACCCTCGCGCTCCAGTGCCCGGAGCAGGGAGCGAAGATCGTCGTAAGCCATGGGTCCCAGTATCGGCCACCCGGGGTCCGGGGCCGGTCACCGCCCCCTGCATACTGGTCGGCCGTGAAAAGTCATCGCCGGTTACCGCTGCTCGCCCCGCTGCTCGTGCCGCTGCTCGTGCTCGCCGCGGCCTGTGCGCCGCCGCGGGAGGCCGGCGCCTCGCCGGTCTCCCCGCTGACCCGCGTGCCGGCCGCCGACCGCAGGACGGCACCCGACCTCGCCGGCAGCAGCCTCGACGGCAGGCCGGTCAGCCTCGCCGCCTACCGGGGCAGGGTCGTCGTCCTGAACGTCTGGGCGTCCTGGTGCGGGCCCTGCCGGGCCGAGGCGCCCGAACTGTCCAGGGCGCAGCAGGCGCTGGCGGCGCAGGGGGTCCAGGTGTTCGGGGTGGACACGGACGCCCGGCAGGACAAGGGGCGGGCGTTCCAGGACGAGCATCACCTGACGTACCCGAGCCTGCACGACGCCGGCAGCCGCAAGCTCGTCCGGCTGCCCAAGGGGTACCTGCCGCAGGCGCTGCCGTACACCCTCTTCATCGACCGGGACGGGAAGATCGCCGCGAAGTACCTGAGCCCCCTGACGGAGGCCGACGTCCGCACCATCACCCGGCCGCTGCTGGCGGAGTAGCGGGCGTCGTCACCTCGCGCCGCCGGCGAGGCACTTGTCCCCCTCCCGGATCGGCGCCACCAGGCGGCTCAGGTCCACCAGGACGGCGTCCGGGCTCGAAACGGAGCCGGCGATCGAGACCTCCACGGCGGGGCTGCGGCCGTAGGTGACCAGCTTCTTGCGGCCGCCCGTCGCCGTCTCGCGCCACACCCAGTCCACGCCGTCCACGCTGACGCACGCCTGCGTGGTCGGTGCCGGCGGATTCACACCGCACCGCAGCTCCACCGCTCCGTGCCCCCACACCGCGAGGCCCTCGAAGGTGACCCGGTCCCGCGTGCTGCCCCCGAGCCGGCCGGGGTACCGGTCGGCGAGCCGCGCACAGGCCGGGTCCGGCGCGAACGGCCCCTGCGCCAGGCCGAACACCGGCGAGTCCAGCTCACCGGCCACCAGCCCGCCCCCGACCACCAGCCCCACCCCGGCCAGCCCGGCCGCCACCCGGCCCCTGCGAGACCACCCGCGCACCCGCACCGCTTCCCCTCCCGTCAGCGGGGAACCATGATGCCCGGGTGCCGATCCGCGGCCTCGGCCACCCGCTAGTCTGGCCGCCATGCTCAGGTATCTGCCCTACTTGCTGGTCCTCGCGCTGTGGATCTACGCCTTCGTGGACTGCCTGAACACCCCCGAGGACGAGATCCGCGCGCTGCCGAAACTGGCGTGGGTGTTCGTCATCCTGCTCTTCGGCGAGGTCCTGGTCGGCCCGGTCGCCTGGCTGATCGCGGGCCGGTCCCGGCAACCACACGGACGATGGGTCGCACCGGACGACAACCCGGAGTTCCTGAAGTCCCTGAAGCCGGACGATCCACGCACCGACTGATCGCCCGAGCGCCTCGGCCTGCCGCTGGACAAGCCGACGTCCTGACACTCCACCGCGCACAAATCGCACCATTTAACACGCATTGGTGAAAACACGGCGAAAGCGCATGCTGCCGGGTTCGCACGCGGAGGATGCTCCCTGAACCGTTGCCGGCAGCGTGGAGAGGGATGTCTGTGGCCGACAGCATGGTCGAGAGGGCGAGGCGGGCCGCCGGGTCGTTCGGACTCGTGACCCCGATGGGCGCACGGGCGGCCGCGCCGGCGCCCTCGGCCGACGAGGAGTGGGAACTGCCCGGCGGCAGAGCCCGGGTGTACTACGGGGCGGGCCCCAAGGGCATGGTGCGGCCGGTCGTCCTGGCCGACGGACTGGGCCTCGGGCCGACCGACTTCGACTGGCTCTGGAACAGGATGGAGGACGGCCCGTTCCCGTTCGTGAGCGAACTGCGGCGCCGTGGACGCACGCTGGTCCTCGTCGGGTTCGCCGAGCGCGGCGCGTCCGTCCTCCAGAACGCCGAGACCATGACCGCCGCGGTCATGCGGACCGTCGCCGAGCAACTGGGCGGCGCCCGGCTGCTCGTCGGCGGGTTCGGCACGGGCGGCCTGGTCGCCCGGTACGCGCTGGCCAGGATGGAGACACAGCGCCTCGATCACCGGACCGGCGTCTACCTCTCGTTCGACAGCCCGCACCGGGGCGCCTGGCTGCCGATCGGCCTCCAGGCCTTCGCCCACCACCTCGCCCCGTACGACGACACCTACCTCCGGCAGATCAGCAGCCCCGCCGCCCGGCAACTCCTCTGGCGCCACCTGGACGGCATCGGCGCCACCCCCCAGGAGAGCCCGCTGCGGACCGAGTTCAAGCGGAAGCTCCACGACGTCGGCGGCTGGCCCTGCCTTCCCCGCGTCCTCGCCGTCTCCAGCGGCCGCGGCGACGGCACCGGCAACGGTGTCCGCGCCGGGGCGAAGACCCTGAGCTGCGCCGGCCCGCTCTTCGACGGCACCCGTTTCCTCGCCCAGGCGCAGGGCCGGCAGGCCGAGGTGGCCGCGGTGCACGGCGTCCTCGGCGGCCCCCATGCGATCACCACCGACGGCTTCCCGGAACTCGACGGCGCACCGGGCGGCACCCTCGAGTCCTTCGGCCTCCTCGCCGACGCGCTCGCCGCCGCCGGCGAGAACACCGAGGCCGCCCACCGCAGCGTGTGCTTCGTCCCCTCCGTCAGCGCCGTCGCCATCCGCGACCTCGACCAGCAGGCCGACCTCTACGCGGACATCGGCGAACTCCCGCCGGAGGACTCGGAGGCCGACGACTTCCTGCTCTCCTCCGCCAACGAGGCGCACGCCCTCATGACCGAGGAACTCGGCAGCTGGGTCCTGGACCGGCTCCCCGACTGAGCAGTGCTCAGCAGGGCGAGTCCGGCAAGTGGTCCCGCGCCCAGTCCCCGAGCGCCTTCAGCGACGGCTCCAGCGCCGCCCCCGCCGCGGTCAGCCGGTAGGAGACCCGCAGTGGCGGGCCCTCGTCGACCTCGCGGACCACGAGTCCCGCCGCCCCGAGTTCGGCGAGCCGGTCGGACAGCATGCGTTCGCTGATGCCGGGGATGGCGCGGCGCAGGCTGGCGAAGTGCGTCGGCCGGTCCAGCAGGACGGACAGGATCGGGCCGTTCCAGCGCTTGCCGAGCACATGGAAGACGCGCGTGATGCCGGCGTCGACGCCTTTGCACGCTTCCGGGTCATGCGCCTGCTCCACCGCCATGGGATCAGGATACAGCCCTCCGGGAGGGGGACTGAAAAAAAGTAAGCACCTGTGCTATCTATAGTCGAGTACGAATTCTTAGTTGCTGCGGCCCTGCCTCGGGCCCGTGTATCCGGAGACCTCTCATGGCCACTCTTCTCCACATCGACTCGTCCCTCCTCCCCGGCGGGGCTTCCTCCTCCCGTGCCGTCACGGACGCCTTCCGCACCGCCTGGCTGGCGCAGCACCCCGACGGCACGGTGGTCTACCGCGACCTGGCGGCGGACCCGGTGCCGCACCTCACCGCGGCCGCCCACACGGCCGGTTTCGCCGACCCCGCCACCCACACCCCCGAGCAGGCGGACGCCTTCGCGGCGCGGCTGAAGCTGATCGAGGAGCTGGAGCAGGCGGACGCGGTGCTCATAGGCGCCCCGATGTACAACTTCACGATCCCGTCGACGCTCAAGGCGTGGCTGGACAACGTGGTCCTGTTCAACCGCACGATGGGCGAGAACCCCTCCGCCAAGGGCACCCCGGTCACCGTGGTGGCCAGCCGCGGCGGCTCGTACGCGCCGGGCACCCCGCGGGAGCAGTTCGAGTACGTCCAGAACTACCTGACCGCGCTGCTGTCCGAAGGTCTCGGCCTGGACGTCGACTTCATCGTGCCGGAGCTGACCATGGCCCCGCAGAACCCGGCGATGGCCGAGCTCGTGCCGCTCTACGAGGCCTCCCGCGACCGCGCCCTCCAGGACGCGGCCAGCAAGGCGAAGGAACTGGCGGACCGTCTCGCCGCGTAACGTACGCACCGGCCCGCGGTCCCCTCGCGCGGGGCGGGTTGCGCCGCTCGGCCCCGGCACATGCGGCTCTGGCGGCGGGCGGTGGTGGTGGTGACGGACGCGTTCTGGCTTCCCGGCACGCCGGAGGCCGTCATGCGCGCTGACGCGGGGAGCTTCCGAGGGCTCCGGGCCCTCGGAAGTTCCCCCGTACGTGCAGGTTGTACGCCGGTGAGCCGCCCGAAGCGGACAGTGCGCCCCTGGGCCGCACCGGGAGCGATCCCGACACTTACCTCGTATGACGACTGCTCCCGCCGGTTCCACCACCAGTATCGCGCCCGAGTACGGCGACCGGGTCATCGCCGTGGAGGCGGCGGGCTCGGAACCGATCCCCGACGCCGAACGCCACGGCAGCCCGCTCCAGTTGCTGTGGACCTGGGCGTCCCCCAACATCGAGTTCGCGACCGTCTACATCGGCGTGATCGCGGTCCTCTTCTTCGGCCTGGACTTCTGGACGGCGACCGCCGCGATCCTGCTGGGCACCGCGCTCGGCGCGGTCACCCAGGGCGTGCTGTCGCTGGACGGCCCGCGGTTCGGCGTCCCGCAGATGGTGATCGGCCGCTTCTCCTTCGGCTTCCTCGGCAACATCCTGCCCTCCGCCGCCAACGGCCTGCTCGCGGGCGTCGGCTGGTTCGCCGTGAACAGCGTGAGCGCGGCCTTCGCCCTGAACACGCTGACCGGTCTGCGGCCCCTGCCCTCCCTCCTTCTCGTGGTCGTCGCCGAGATCCTGATCGGCTTCATCGGCCACAACTTCGTGCACACCTTCGAGAAGTACGCGTTCCCGGCACTCGCGGTGGTCTTCCTGCTGGCCGGGGTGTGGACGTTCAAGGACGCGGACCTCGGCGGGGGCGGCTCGGGCGGCGGCGTCGGCGGCTTCCTGCTCGCCTTCAGCGCCGCCTGGGGCTACGCGGCCGGCTGGAACCCGTACGCCACCGACTACTCCCGCTACCTGCCGCGCACCGCGAACAAGGTGAAGACGGTCCTGTGGCCGGCCGTCGGCCTGTTCGTGTCGGTCTCGATCGTCGCCGTCATCGGCGCGGCCTCGGCCACGATCATCGCCCCGAAGGACGCCACCCCGACGGCCGCCTTCACCGGTCACCTCCCCGGCTGGCTCGGTGACCTCGTCCTGCTCGCCATCATGCTCGGCGGGGTCTCGGCGAACGCCCTCAACGTGTACTCCGGCGCGATCTCCATCGCCTCCTTCGGCCTGAAGCTCCCCACCTGGCTGAGCCGCAGCGCCCTGGTCGTGGTGTCGGGCCTCGCCGGGACAGCGGCCGCCTGGGCCTCGCTGGACGACGCGGGCGCGGCCTACGAGGCGTTCCTGCTGGTCATCGCGTACTGGGTGGCGCCCTGGCTGGGGGTCGTGCTGGTGGAGCGGTGGCTCCAGGGCCGTACCGCCACCGACGAGGAGCTCGCCGCCCGCCTCGCCGACCGCTCCTTCACCAACTGGCCCGGGCTCGCCGCCCTGTTGATCGGCGTCGCGGTCTCCGTCCCGCTCTTCTCCAACCAGGAGGACTACGTGGGCTGGGTACCCGAGCACCACCCCGCCTTCGGCGACATCACCCCGCTGGTCGGCTTCGCGGTGAGCGCCCTGCTGTACGCGGCGCTGCGGATGCGCCGGCGAACCTCCTAGTCCCCCCTCCTGCTAGTCCTCGTCCCGCAGCCTGCGCCAGACACCGGTGCGGTGCAGCAGGAAGAGCGAGGCGGCCACGGCGACCAGCTGGAGTCCCACGGCGAGCAGCCAGAACTCGTCCCTGGTCTCCAGCCGGTTCGTCAGGAAGGAGAAGTTCATGCCGAAGAACCCGGTGAGGAACGACAGCGGCAGGAAGATCACCGAGACGATGGCCAACCGGTTGATGACGCCGTTCTGTTCGCCCGCGACCAGGGAGCCGTAGCTGGCGAAGGCCCGGCGGGTGGCGTCCTGGAGGGACTCGATGTCCGCGAGGACCACGCGCGCCGCGCGCTGGAACTCCCGGGCGAGCCGCTGCCGTTCCTCCGGGAAGTCGCGGCTCATCATCCTGCGGGTGATCACCTCTTCGACCGCCTGGAGGTAGGGCAGCAGCGAGTGGTGCAGGACGGCGGAGTGGCGGCGCAGCCGGGACAGCAGGTAGAACTGCTCGGGCCGCCGCCTCTCGAACATGTCGTCCTCCAGCTCCTCCACCTGGATCAGCGCGGCCACCGCGGCGCGGCGGAACGTCGCGAGCGCGTCCTGGAGCAGCAGGAACAGCATGGCCACGGCGTCGGCGGGCCGCTCCCGCCGCACCTGCGCCGTGATGTCATGCTCCAGAGCGGCCCGCAGGCCCCAGTGGGCGAGCACCAGGAAGCGGTCGCCCGCCAGGGCGTGCACATGGGCGATCTCGCCGTCGTGGACCAGCGGCACGACGAATCCGGCGACCTGCCCCAGGTAGTCGGCGCGCGCGGACTCGTCCGGGCTGCCGAACCATTCGAGTTCCTCCTCCGGGAGGCCGAGACTGCGGGCCACCGGCTCCTCTTCCGGGCTCTGCCGCTCCTGCAATTCGACATCGAGGAGCAGGAAGGTGTCCGTGGCCAGCCGCCGACGCGCCTCCCGCACGGAGACCCGCCTCGTGCCCCCGTCCGGCACCGACACCACCGTCACGATCATCACCACGCTCCCAGCGTGCGTGCGGCCCGCCGCGCGCGCACCCGCTGCCGCCGACCAGGTGCGGGCCGTCCGGGCGAGGGGGCGGCCCGGTAGGGCATGGTGCCCGGGGCCGCGCCGCCCCGGATGCGGGGGGCGCCCCTAGGCCACCGTCCGCAGCCCCCGGGCCCGAGCCGTCCCCGTCCCCCGTACCACCCGGTGTGCGCAGGCCGCCGTCAGGAGGTCGCCGAGCAGGTCGGGGTCGTCGATCTCCAGTCCGAGCAGGGACTCGATGCGTTCCAGGCGCTGGTAGAGGGACTGGCGGCCGATGTGCAGGAGGGCGGCGGTGCGGGTCGGGGAGCAGCCGTGCCGCAGGTGCACCTCCAGGGTGCGGACCAGATCGCTGGGGTGGGCCGCCTCCCAGGCGAGCAGCGGGCCGAGAGTGTGCTGGACGCGGGCGGCGAGGCGGTCGCGGTTGGCGGCGACCCCGCCCCGGGTCAGCTCGCGCTCCAGGGCGAGGGCGCGGGCCGAGGTCACCGCCGGGCCCTCGGGCACGGCCGGTTCGGCGGGCGGCACGGTCAGCGCGAGTTCCAGGGTGGTCCGGGCCGCCCGCAGGGTCTCGCTCCAGTGCAGCCAGCCGCCGGGACCGACCGCGTGGCCGACGGCGACCGTGGCCCCCGGCTCGGCGGCGCCCCGGAACGCCTCCTGCACGGCCCGCACGGGATCGCCGGGGACCGCGGCCGGCACCGCGAGCAGCGCGAGGACGTCCCCCGGGAACACGGCCCGCAGCACCCCGGCCCCGCCCAGCGCCCGTACCGCCCGGTCCACCGCGCCCACGCCGCGGCTGCCGTGCAGCGAGACGCCGAGGAGCCGGGCGCCGGGGCCGGGGCCGGGGTGGAACCCGGCGAGGGCGGCCCGCGCCTCCACCTCGGGCTGGTTGAGGGCCTGCCCGTCGGCCAGGTCGGCGAGCAGCGCCGCCGCGTGGTCGTCGCCCCAGGGCCGGACCACCGTACGGCGGCCGGACAGGCCCCGGGCCACGATCGCCCGGTTGGCGGCCTCGGTGATCCGCACGAACGGCACCACCCGGTGCAGGGCGAGCAGCGGCAGGCCGAGACGGCAGGCCTCGTCGGTCACCTCGGGCGGCATGCTGGGCAGCGCCCGCCCGACCTCCACCGCGAGCCCGGCCGCGCCGCGCGCCGCCAGTTCCCGCACGTACCGGCGGCGGACCTCGTCGCCGGTGTCGGTCAGCCCGAAGCCGTTGGTGAGGAGCAGCTCGCCGCCGTCGAGGAAGTTGGCGCCCTCGTAGACCTCGCTGGAGTGGACCCAGCGGACGGGACGGTCGAGGGCGCCCTCGCCGGCGAGGAGTTCGGGGCGGGCCGCCCGCACCGGGTCGAGGGCGAGGACTTCGCGGAGGGTGAGTGCGGGCACGGCGGCCTCCAGGGGACGGGCACGGCCGCTGACATTTCGTCCGGCCGGGGGTTGCCCGGAGGGTACTTTCCGCACGTTGCCCTCGTGTTTCGGCCACAGGAGAGTGAAGTCATGCAGCCCACGCCCATGGATCCGCCGGACCCCCTGGCCCCTCTGGACCCCCTGGACCGGACACAGGCCCGGTCCTGGCTCGCCACCGCCGTCGCCGAGGCCCGCGCCGGACTCGCCGAGGGGGGCATCCCGATCGGCGCCGCGCTCTACGGCGCCGACGGCACCCTGCTCGGCCGCGGTCACAACCGGCGCGTGCAGGACGACGACCCCTCCATGCACGCGGAGACGGCCGCCTTCCGCGCGGCGGGCCGGCAGCGGACCTACCGCGGCACCACCATGGTGACCACCCTGTCACCGTGCTGGTACTGCTCCGGCCTGGTCCGCCAGTTCGGTATCTCCCGGGTCGTGATCGGTGAGGCGGCCACCTTCCACGGCGGCCACGACTGGCTCGCCGGCCACGGCGTGCGGATCGTGCTCCTGGACGACCCGGAGTGCGTCGCGATGATGCGCGGCTTCATCAAGGACAACCCGGCCCTGTGGAACGAGGACATCGGTGAATGACATGAGCAGCAGCCCCCGGATCCCCACCGTCGACCTGCGCCCCTGGCTGGACGGCGGCGAGGACGAGCGGCGGGCGATCGCCCGGACCGTCGACAGCGCCCTGCAGACCGCCGGTTTCCTGCTCGTCACCGGGCACGGGGTCGACGCGGAGCTGCGCGGCGGGGTCCGGGAGGCCGCCCGCCGGTTCTTCGCACTGCCCGCGGGCGTGAAGCGGGCGTACGAGGCGAAGGTCGGCGGACGCGGCTGGCTCGGGCCCGGCGCGGAGGCCAACGGCTACTCGGAGGGCACCGAGACCCCGCCCGACCTGAAGGAGTCGCTGACCTTCGCGACACACGAGCCGTTCGACGACCCGGTGGTCAACGCCGAGTGGTACGCGCCCAACGTGTGGCCGGCCGAAGTGCCCGAACTGCGCACCCTCTGCGAGGAGTACCTCGCCCGGATGGCCGACCTGGAGAAGGAGCTGCTGTCCCTCCTCGGGTACGCGCTCGGGCTCGAACAGGACTTCTTCTCCCGGCACATGGACCATCCGACGTACGGCTTCAACATCAACTGGTATCCGGGTACCGAGGTGCTCGGCGAGCCCGAGCCGGGGCAGTTCCGGATCGGGCCGCACACCGACTTCGGGACGGTGACCATCCTGGACCGGCAGGCCGGCAAGGGCGGGCTACAGGTGTACACGGACGAGGGCGGCTGGCAGGACGCGCCCTTCGACCCGGCCGCGTTCACCATCAACATCGGTGACCTGATGGCCCGTTGGACCGGAGACCGGTGGCGCTCCGGCCGGCACCGGGTGCTGCCGCCGCCCACGGACGCGCCCGCCGAGGAGCTGATGTCCCTGGTCTACTTCGGCGAGTGCACCCCGGGCACGACCGTCGAGTCCGTCCCGGCACCGGTCGGCAGGGTCGGGTACCCGCCGGTCGACTCGCACGTCTACCTGCGGGAGAAACTGGACGCCATCACCGTCGGCTGATCTCACAGAGTCAGGATTCGTGACCCAACAGTCATCACGCGACCTGGCCCGAAGCAACTCCCCCTTCTTACACTTGCGTTGAGGGGGGACTGCCTTGCACAGACGGTTGCACGGGCGTGGGGCGCTGTTCGACGTCGAGCCGGCCGGGCTCGTGCCGAGAGTCGTCGGGCTACGGCCGTACCAGCATCGTGCCCTTACCCTCGAACACCCCGGCGAACTGCCGTTCGTCGTGCTGACCGGGGCGCGGGGGCTCGGCAAGAGCGCGGTGCTCGGCGAGTTGCGGGACGCCTACAAGGGGCACACCCCGGTCGCGCTCGTCGACTGTGCGGACGCGCAGTTCGCGGGCCCGCCGCCGGAGCGGCCCGCCGAGTCCTGGTCGCCGGTCGCGCAGGCGCTGCTGGTCGTCGCCGAGCAGCTCGCCGAACCGGTCACCGGCGCCGGGCGGATCACGTTTCCCCGGCTGATGTCCGGCCTGGTCGCGGTGGCCGCCGGCGGCTGGGGCGACGCGGACTCGGAGCGGATCCGGCGCGAGGTGGAGCGGATCCTGCTGCTGAACGAGAGCGGTTCGTGGATCAGCGGGTTCGCCGGGCGGTGGGCCGGGAAGGTGGCGGCGAAGGTGGTCGCCGCCGCGACCGGCACCGGGCCGCTGGTCTCCGGGGCCATCGAGGCCACCCTGGAGTCGATCGCCGAGGGCTTCGCCAGCCGCCGCCACCAGAAGGCGTCGGTCTGGTACCGGGCCTATCCCAACGCCGGCGGCCACGCCCAGCGCGGGCTGATCCTGCTCTCCGGGCACTTCCGCGCCGGTGGCACCTCCCGCGAGCACGCCGAGCGGTACCTCGTACGGGCCCTGCTCGCCGACCTGACCGAGGCGTACGCGGGCGTGCTGCCGCGGATGCAGCGGCTCGGCCGGCCGCTGGTGCTGGTCGACAACGTCCAGACCGGGCCGGGGCCCGGCCTGGTGGAGGCGGTGCTCAGGGACCGCGCCGAGGGCATCGCCGACCAGGTGGCCTTCGTCGCCGGACTGCGCGGCGACGGCCGCGAGCTGCTGCGCGGCGGGACACGGCGGGAGCTGGCCGGGGTCGCCCGGCGCAGCGAGTGGACGCCGGACCCGGCCGTGCCCTCCTCGCGGGCACTGCTGGTCGCGCTCCCGCCGCTGACCCCCGACGACACCCTGCACCTGGTCGGCGCCCCGGCCGCACCCCAGCTCCCGCACGCCCTCCACCGGCTGACCGGCGGCAACCCGCTGGGCATCGCCCTGCTCGCCGAGTCCGCGGCACAGCATCCGGAGCGGGCCGGCTCGCTGGGCGACCTGCTCACCGCCGACGTACGGCCCGTCGAGGACGGCCCCGCCGCCCCCGCCTACCGCCAGCTCCTCGACCGGCTGGTCCCCCCCGACCGCCTCGACGAGCTGACGGTCCTCGCCGCCGCCCACGACCACGACTCGGCGTGCGCGCTGGCCGCCGCGCTGCTCCCGGACGACTTCGGCCCGGCCGATGTACGCGCCCTGCAGAACCGGCTCGCCCGGGAGGGACTGCCCGCCGTGCCCGGCCAGTTCGTCGGGGACCCCTTCGTACGGACTCTGCTGCTGCTCCGGCTGCATCTGCGGGACGCCGACCACAGCGGCTGGCGCACCGCCCACGAGACGCTGATCGCGCACTACACGCGGGACCGGCCGGACGGGCAGGCCCGGTTCCGGCTGCACCACCAGCTGGCCCTGGGCCGGACCGGACCGGCCGTCGCCCACCTGCGCGACAGCTTCCCGGTCCTGGACACCCGCGGCTGGCTGCGCACCCTGCGGTTCATCGCCTCCGCCCCCTACTTCCACGCCCACGACGCCGAGGGCCGCGACTTCACCGGCCCCGGCGACCGGCGGGCGGCGGTGGCGCTCGGCCGCACGGACGCCCAGCAGCGGGTGCCGGACGGCGTGGACGGCGTGCTGCACCTGCGGATACGACGGCTGCTGCACGCGGTGTGGCTGCTGACCGACCCGCTGGTGCTGCCCGACCCGAAGGTGGGCGACCGGCTGCGCTTCGAACTGGAACAGCTGTCCAACCTGCGGCCGGCCGGCAACGCGCTGCTGTGGCGGGCCTCCCGGGACTGGCCCGCGGCCGCGCTGGCGGGACGCCCGCCGACGGATCCGGAGGACGACGACGAGGGCGACGAGGGCGACGACGAGCGGAACGGGGTGGCGTGATGGCGGCAGGGCGGGGCCTGGGCACGTGGTTGCGTGAGGGCGTCTGGGAGATTCCGCTGCGCCGCTACATCGCCCTGCTGGTGACGGCCGCAGTGATCGCCGGGGCGGTCGTGGGGGTGCGGGCGGCCGTCCATGACGACCGGTCCTGCGCGCCGGGGGTGGCCCGGCCCGAGGGCAGCGACGAGTGCGTGGGCGTGGCGACGACCGCCTACGACTTCGGGCAGCCGCGGCTGCGGAGCACCGTCCGGGCGATCGCCCGCGAGAACGCCCGTCTGAGAGCCGGGAGTTATGTGACGGTCGCGGTGATGCTGCCGTACACCTCGACGGCGGCGGCCAGCGTCACCGACATCCAGCACGAGCTCCAGGGGGCCTACCTCGCCCAGTACCAGGCCAACCACGACTCCAACGGACAGTCCCCGGCGATCCGGCTGGTCCTGGCCAACCCCGGGTCGACCAGCCAGTACTGGGAGCGGATGGTCACGCGACTGGCGGGCATGACCGGGGGCGCGGACCGGCTGCGGGCGGTCGCCGGGGTCGGGCAGAGCACCGACAACAACAAGAAGGCCGTCAAGGAGCTGACCCGGCTGGGCATTCCGGTGGTGGGGTCGTCGATCACCGCCGACGACCTCGCCAACGGGCAGAACGGAACGGACCCCTTCCCCGGCCTGGCCCGGGTCTCCCCCACCAACACCGACGAGGCCCGTGCCCTGGCCTCCTTCGCCAAGGTGAGCGCGGGCCGGGCACTGCTCGTCTACGACAAGCCGGGCGACCCGTACACGCGGACACTCCAGAGGTCGTTCGCGGCGCTGATCAAGGGCTCGCCCTACGAGCCCCAGCCGTTCACGCCGCCGGCCGACCGCAGTCAGGAGGGGACGACCGCGAACACGTTCCGGCAGATCACCAACCTGGTCTGCGACACCTCGCGGTCGACGGACACGATTCTCTTCGCCGGCCGCCACACCCAGCTGCGGCAGTTCATCAACGCACTGGGCGGACGGGGCTGCCAGGACCGGAGGTTCACGGTGCTGACCGGGGACGAGGGGTCGTATCTGACCGGCGAGAAGGATCTCGACCGCAGCGCCCTGCGGCACAACCTCTCCGTCCGCTACACCGCCCTCGCCCACCCGGACGCGTGGGGCAGGGGCAGCCCGGGAACGGGCGGTTCGGCGGCGGACATGGCGACGCTGACCGGGCTGCTGACGAGCGCCGGGAAGGCGCCGGTGGGGCCGATCGGGCCGGTGGCCCTGGAGGACGGCCAGCTGATCATCGCCTACGACGCGACGCGGCTCGCGGTGCACGGGATCCGCGAGGCGGTGCCGGCGGGGAGGTCCGTGCCGGCGCTGGCCGACGTGGGGCTGCAGTGGCCGCAGGTGAAGGGGTCGCTGCGGGTGGACGGGGCGAGCGGGTGGATCTGCCTGGACGCGCACGGGAATCCGTACGACAAGGCGGTGCCGATCGTTGAGCTGCGGCCGGAGGGTGGGTCACGGTTCGTGACCATCGCCTGGCCGGAGGGGAAGCCGCCGAGCGGGGAGTGTCTGCCGCCGTCGTAGGCGGGTGCGGGAGGGGGGAGGGCGGGACTGGGCGCTCCGCGCCTCACTCCATGGAGTGGATCAATCGTTCGAATCGGGTGCGCCAGCGTTCTTCCGTCTCCACCTCGCCCCTGAACTCGTGCGTGAAGCGCAGGGCGCTGCCGGACTCCCCGTCGCGCTCCAGGTGGAAGCGGAACCTGCCGCCGCCCTCCACGGTGTACTCCGCGACCCGGTCGACGTCCCAGGCGGTCACACTGCCCGTGCCCAGATCACCGAGGGTGACCGTGCCGCCCAGTCTCGGTTGCAGGACGTCGACGGGGGTGAACCAGGCGGCCAGGCCCTCCGCTGTGGAGAGCCTCGGCCAGACCTGTTCCGTCGGTTTCGCGAGCCGCACCAGGAAGTGGAGGATGTGCGTTCTCCCGTGGGCCTGACTGGTGCCGTGTTCTCTGGGTTCTGTGGAACCGGCCATGGCACCAGTGTCGCCCCTGGCCGGGTCAGACGCCCGCGTAGGAGTGCTTGCCGGTGACGAAGATGTTGACGCCGTAGTAGTTGAAGAGCCAGCAGCCGAAGGCGATCATCGCCAGGTAGGCGGCCTTGCGGCCCTTCCAGCCGGCGGTGGCGCGGGCGTGCAGGTAGCAGGCGTAGGCGACCCAGGTGATGAAGGACCAGGTCTCCTTGGGGTCCCAGTTCCAGTAGCGGCCCCAGGCGCTGCCCGCCCAGATCGCACCCGCAATGATCGTGAAGGTCCACAGCGGGAAGACGGCCGCGTTGACGCGGTAGGCGAACTTGTCCAGGGACGCGGAGGCGGGCAGGCGTTCCAGGACCGAGGTGGCGAAGCCGCCGGGCTTGCCGCCGTTCTCCAGCTTGCTCTCGTACGCGTCCTTGAAGAGGTAGAGGATGGTCGCCACCGCGCCGACGTAGAAGACCGCGCCGCAGAAGATCGCGGTGGAGACGTGGATGTACAGCCAGTACGAGTGCAGGGCCGGGACCAGCGGCTCGCTCGCCGTGTAGAGGACGGTGACCGCGAGGCCGAGGTCGAGGAGGACCGTGGTGATCAGGAAGAGGCCGAGCCAGCGGACGTTCTTCTTCAGGGCCAGCAGGGTCAGGTAGACGGCGACCGCGACCGTGGAGAACGTGATGTTGAACTCGTACATGTTGCCCCACGGCGCCCGCTGCACGGAGGCCGCGCGGGCGACCACGCCCGCCAGCTCCACCAGGAAGGCGAGGACCGTGAGGGAGATCGCGATCCGGCCGTAGAGGTCGCCCTGCTCGTCGCCGCCGTGCGCGCCGGGGCCGTCCGGCACGTCACGCGAGCCCGCCGCGGAGCGGACGACGACCCGCGGTCGCTCCAGCACGGCGGTACCGCCGCCGGCCTTCTTGACCGCGACGGCGGGCGCCTTCGCCGCCACGGCGTTCGTGGCGGTGAGCGCGTTCGCGGTGCGCGCCACCCGGCTGCGGCTGCCGAGCAGCCATTCGAAGATGTAGGCGAAGAACGCCAGCGTGTAGACGGCCATCGACGAGTAGATGAGCGTGTTGCTCATACTCGCCAGATGTTCGTTGGTCGCGGCGAGGGTGGTCGCGTCGAGCGCGGTTGCGGCGGCGGAAGTCATCGCTTCTCAGCCCCTTCGGCAGGTACGACTTCGGGGTCGGGGGATTGTGCGGGGTCGTGGTCGGTGGTGTCGCCGGAGTCGGGGGCACCCGGTGCCTGGTCATAGAGGATTCCGGCGAGGTCGCCCAACTCCTCGGGCACCTTCGCGGACTCGCTGCGGCCCAGCCCCGCCATCTCGACCACCGTGACGCCGTCCGCACCGCGCACCGCGCGCACCCAGACGCGGCGGCGCTGGATGAACAGCGAGGCGGCCAGGCCGAAGATCGCGGCGAGGGCACCGGCCAGCGCCCAGCCGCTGCCGGGCTCCTGGACGATCTCGAAGCCGGCCCATTCCTTGACCCCCTTCTCGAAGGTCACGGACCCGGCGCCGTTCGGCAGCTGCATGGTCTCGCCAGGCTTCAGGTTGTCCCGGAACTGCTGGCCCTTGGAGTCCTTGAACTCCTTCATGTGGGTCTTGTCGAGCTGGTACACGCTCTGCGGGATGCCCGAGTCGACGCCGAGGTCGCCGTGGTACGGCGCCAGGTTCAGCACCGGGTTGTCCAGCGCCGGGAAGCTGGAGAGCACCGAGGCACCGCCGGCGTACGTCGGCAGGAAGAACAGCGAGATGCCGAGCTGCTCGCTGACCCCCTCGGCGTTGCGGTAGCCGTCCATCACCTTCAGCACGCCCTGGGAACTGACGTTGCTGTCGAGCGGGAGCAGCGGGACGGCGTCGTGGTAGACGACCTTGCCCGAGCCGTCGCGGACGGTGATGACGGGCGCGTAGCCGTGGCTGACGAGGTAGACCTTGGCGTCGTCGATCTCCAGCGGCTCGTTCACCTTGATGGTGGTCCGCTTCGACTTGCCGTAGGCCCCCACGCTGTAGTCGACGTCCGCGGCGAAGGTGACCGGGGTGCCCCTGCTGGGGCCGCTGGTCTGGTAGGTGGCGTGGAAGTTCTTCAGGTCGAAGCTGAACGGCACCAGGTCGTCGGTGCTGAACATGGAGCCGGACTTGAAGTCGTCGTACTGGAGGATCGAGTTGGCGAACCCGTCGCCCTCGACGACCAGCTTGGTGCCGTCCGACTTGTACATCTGGCCGGAGGCGAAGGCGATCAGCAGCACGATCAGCGCGATGTGGAAGACCAGGTTGCCGAACTCGCGGACGTAGCCCTTCTCGGCGGCGACCGCGTCCTGGGCGATGTGCGACCGGAAGCGCCGCTTCTTCAGCAGCTTCAGCGCCGCCTCGCGGACCTCCTCCGGCTCGGCCGTGGTCCGCCAGGTCGTGTACGCGGGAAGCCGGTCCAGGCGCTTCGGGGCGCCCGGCGGACGGCCGCGCAGCTGGCCCACGAACTGCCAGGCACGCGGGATGATGCAGCCGATGAGCGAGACGAAGAGCAGGATGTAGACCGCCGAGAACCACACCGAGCTGTAGACGTGGAACAGGCCGAGCTTGTCGTAGATCGGCGCCAGCGTCTTGTGGGTCTTCTGGAACGCGGCGACCTTGTTGATGTCGGCGCCGCTCTGCGGGATCAGTGAGCCGGGGATCGCGCCCAGCGACAGCAGCAGGAGCAGCAGCAGCGCGACCCGCATCGAGGTGAGCTGCCGCCAGAACCAGCGGGCCCAGCCGACGACCCCGAGGCCGGGGGCGATCGGCGGCTCCTCGACGGGGGCGGTGGAGAGCTGGGAGCCCGCCGCGCCGAGTTCCCGCCGGTCCTGCTCGCTGTTGTCGGTTTCGGTCTTGCTCATGGATCAGATCCCCACAGTGAAGCCGGCGGACCAGGACTGCATGTCCTGCACGAGACTGTCCCAGGCGCCGGTCAGCAGCAGCACACCGGTCACGATCATCATCGTGCCGCCGATGCGCATCACCCAGACGTAGTGGCGCTTGACCCAGCCGAAGGCGCCGAGCGCCTTGCGGAAGGCGACGGCGGTGATGACGAAGGGGACGCCGAGTCCGAGGCAGTAGGCGACGGTCAGTATGGCGCCGCGACCGGCGCTGCCCTGCTGGGAGGACAGGACGATCACGGAGGAGAGCGTCGGGCCGATGCACGGGGTCCAGCCGATGCCGAACAGCGCACCGAGCACAGGTGCCCCTATCAGTCCGGCCACCGGCCGCTTGTGGAAGCGGAACTCGCGCTGGGTGAACCAGGGCATCAGGCCCATGAAGAACACGCCCATGGCGATCATCAGCACGCCCAGCACCTTGCTGAGCTCGCTGGAGTGTTCCAGGAGCGTCGAGCCGAAGTAGCCGAAGAGCGCACCGCCCGACACGAACACGGCGGTGAAGCCGAGCACGAACAGCGCGGCGCCCGTGGCCATCCGGCCCCGCCGCGCGTCGGCAAGGTCGGTGCCGGCGACCCCGGTGACGTACGAGAGGTAGCCGGGTACGAGGGGCAGCACGCACGGGGAGAAGAAGGAGACGAGTCCGCCGAGCAGCGCGATCGGCAGGGCGAGCACCAGGGCGCCGTTGAGGACGGTCGCGTTGTTGCCGTCGGCCGCGAGTGTGACGAGTGCGCTCACGTCACTTCTCCGCGACAACCGGCTTGATCATCTTGAGCAGGTTCTCCTCGCTGAGCGCCGCCAGCGAGCGCGCCGCGATCTTCCCCTGCCGGTCGAGTACCAGGGTGGAGGGGATGGCCTGCGGGTTGAGCGTGCCCTTCTTGAAGCGGAGCATCAGCTTGCCCATCGGGTCGTACAGGCTCGGGTAGTCGATGCCGTTCTGCTTCTCGAAGGCGACCGCCGAAGCGGTGCTGGTGTCGCGGGTGTTGATGCCGACGAACTGGACGCCCTTGCTCGCGTACTCCTTGGAGACGGTGGCGAAGTTGGGCGCCTCGGCCCGGCAGGGGCTGCACCAGGAGCCCCAGACGTTGACGACGACGACCTTACCCTTGTAGTCGGCGACGTCCAGGGTGCCGCCGTCGATGGTCTTGCCGGACAGGTCGGGGGCCGCCGCGCGGTGGCCCTGAGCGACCGTGTCGATGCCGTCCCTGCCGGTGATGAAGTTGGTGTTGCCGCCTCCGCCGGAGGTGCCGCCGTTGCCGCACGCGGACAGGGTCAGGGCCGCCGCGGCGGCCGTGGCGCCGATCAGGAGGGCGCGGCTACGGGTACTCATGTGAAAAGTTTCGCATGCCCGTTCTGGGGATCTTGCGCACCCCCCTCCGTCCGGGACGCGCCCGTTTTCAGGCGGCCGCGCCCTGCTTCAGGAAGGTCTTCCAGCCCCCGGCCGGCCGCTGCCCCACGTCCAGCGTGCGCAGCTTCGCCAGGACCTCCGGCTTCTGTACGTCCATCCAGTCCACGAACTGCCGGAAGGAGACCAGCCGGACGTCGGCGCCCTTCTCCTTCTCCCGGGCGATGTGCTTGAAGGCCTCCTCGACGGAGTCCATGTAGATACCGCCGTTCCAATGCTCGAAGTGGTTGCCCACGAAGAACGGCGCCCGGTTTGTCGTGTATGCCCGTTCGAATCCCTGTATGTACGCCTGGGCCGACTGCTTCCGCCAGCCCGGGTAGTTGTAGGCGGGCGCCTTGGTCGAGTTGACCGACTGGTTGGCGAGCATGTTGTAGTCCATGGAGAGGACCTCGAAGGAGCGGCCCGGGAACGGTATCTGCTGCAGCGGCAGGTCCCAGACGCCCAGCTTCTTCTCCGGCCAGACCTGGCGGCCGCCGGGCGAGGAGGCGTCGTAGCGCCAGCCGAGCTCGCGGGCGGTGGGCAGCAGGTTGTTCTGGCCGAGGAGGCAGGGGGTGCGGCTGCCGACCAGTTCCTTGTCGTAGTCGAAGGGGAGCGAGGGCAGGTCGGTCCAGCCGGTGTTGGTCCGCCACTCCTTCACGAACGCCTTGGCCTGGTCTATCTCGCTGCGCCACTGCTTGGGCGTCCAGTTGCCGACGGTGCCGTGGCCGCTGCAGAAGTGCCCGTTGAAGTGGGTGCCTATCTCGTGGCCTTCGAGCCAGGCCCGGCGGACGTTGGTGAGCGTCGCCTTGATGTGCTCGTCGGTGAGGTAGCCGATGTCGGAGGCGCCGCGGGGGTTGTTCGGGGGGTTGTAGAGCCGCTTCTTCGACTCGGGGAGGAGGTACAGCCCCGAGAGGAAGAAGGTCATGGACGCGCCGTGCTCCTTGGCGAGGTCGAGGAAGCGCGGGAAGAGGCCGGTGCCGACCTCGCCGGCGCCGTCCCAGGAGAAGATCACGAACTGCGGCGGGGTCTGGCCGGACTCCAGGGGCTCGGGGGCGGCGGGCTGGTGCGGCTGCCTGCCGGTGCGGGAGGTGGAGCCGTCGCCGAGGGGGCGGGCGTTGGGCGTCTTCGACGGGTTTTTCGACGGCCCCTTGGTGGAACCGGCGGCATGCGGCGCGTCGTCCGAACCGGCGGACGCGCCGCAGCCGGTGAGGCCGAACGCGAGTCCGGCCGTGGCGCCCGCGCCGACGCCGAGCATTCCCCGTCGCGTGATGGTCCGCATGGTTCCCCGATTCGTCATGTCCTCTGGTGGTCACCTAATCAGAGGACATGACGAACGGACAGGTTCCTTCACGTCTGGGATGTTTCGTAACACATATGGTGACGGTTAGTTCAAGTGGCGTACATCACTTGCGAATTACGCAGCTTCACGCAGGCCTGTTCACGGCCGTTCAGGCCCCGAAGGCCTTGTCCTTCCCCTTCGTCGGCCTGGCGCCGGCGCGGAGGTGGGCCGGGACGAGGTCGAGGGCCGGCTCGCTGTACCCGACGGAAACGATCCTGTCACCCTCGTATGTGAAAGTCGTCAGGGAGGCGAGAGTGCACTGCCGCTTGCGCGGGTCGTGCCAGAGCCGGCGCTTCTCGACGTACGACCGCAGGATCCAGATCGGCAGCTGGTGGCTGACCAGCACGGCCTCGTGCCCGCGCGCCCGGTCCTTGGCCGTGTCCAGCGCGCCCTTCATCCGGACGACCTGGTCGACGTACGGCTCGCCCCAGGACGGCCGGAACGGGTTGACCAGGTACTTCCAGTTGGCGGGGTTCTTCAGCGCGCCGTCGCCGACGCCGAAGGTCTTGCCCTGGAAGATGTTCTCGGCCTCCAGGAGCCGTTCGTCGGTGGCGAGGTCGAGCCCGTGCGCCTTGGCGATGGGGGTCGCGGTCTCCTGCGCGCGCTCCAGCGGGGAGGCGACGACGTAGGCGACGTCGCGGGCGGCGAGGTGCTCGGCGACCCGGTCGGCCATCTGCCGGCCGAGCTCGGAGAGGTGGTAGCCGGGCAGTCTCCCGTACAGCACCCCCTCCGGATTGGCCACCTCCCCGTGCCGCATCACGTGGACGACGGTGATGTCCTGCTGCTCGCTCATGCTGCCGTGGCCTCCGCGGCCGCTCGGGCCGCCGCCGGGAGGGCGTCGGCGATCTTCTGGATGGCCCGCTCGTCATGGGCCGTGGACACGAACCAGGACTCGAAGGACGACGGCGGCAGGTACACCCCGCCGGAGAGGAGGGAGTGGAAGAAGGCGGTGAACCGGAAGGACTCCTGGCCCCGCGCGTCCTCGTAGTCGCGCACCGGGCGGTTGGTGAAGAAGACGGAGAACATGTTGGAGGCGGTCTGCACCTGGTGCGCGACGCCCTCCTTGTTCAGCGCCTCGCTGACGAGCCCCTGGATCTGCGCGGAGACGGCGTTGACCTTGTCGTACGCCGCGTCGTCGAGCAGCCGCAGCTGGGCGAGGCCGGCGGCGGTGGCGACGGGATTGCCGGAGAGGGTGCCGGCCTGGTAGACGGGGCCGGCCGGGGCGAGGTGCGCCATGACGTCCGCCCGCCCACCGAAGGCGGCCGCGGGGAACCCGCCGCCCATCACCTTCCCGAAGGTCATCAGGTCGGGCACCACCCCGTCGATGCCGAACCAGCCGGCCCGGCTGGTCCGGAACCCGGTCATGACCTCGTCGGAGATGTACAGGGCGCCGTTCTCGCGGCAGGCGTTCTTGAGCCCCTGGTTGAACCCGGGCCCGGGCGGCACGACGCCCATGTTGCCCGGCGAGGCCTCGGTGATCACGCAGGCGATCTCCCCGGGATGCCGGTGGAAGGCCTCCTGCACCGCTTCGAGGTCGTTGTACGGCAGCACGATCGTGTCGCCGGCCTGCGCGCCGGTGACACCGGGGGTGTCGGGCAGCGCGAAGGTGGCGACGCCGGACCCGGCGGCGGCCAGGAGGCTGTCGACGTGTCCGTGGTAGCACCCGGCGAACTTGATCACCTTGGTGCGCCGGGTGAACCCGCGGGCGAGCCGGATGGCGGACATGGTCGCCTCCGTCCCGCTGCTGACCAGCCGCACCTGCTCCAGCGGCTCGATCCGGGCGACCATCTCCTCCGCGAGGGCGACCTCGCCCTCACCGGGGGTGCCGAAGGAGGTACCGCGCGAGACGGCTTCCTGGACGGCGGCGATGACCTCGGGGTGCGAGTGCCCGAGGATCATGGGCCCCCAGGAACAGACGAGGTCGACGTACTCGCGCCCGTCCGCGTCCGTCAGGTAGGCCCCCTTGCCGGAGACCATGAAACGGGGGGTGCCGCCGACGGCGCGGAAGGCGCGCACCGGGGAGTTCACGCCGCCCGGCGTGACGGCGGAGGCGCGGTCGAAGAGCGCCTGTGAGACGGGCGCGTCGTAGGGATAGGGCGTTTCGCTCTGGGCGCTCATGACGTGCGGCTTCTCCGACTTCTCGGACTCCGGTTGCTTGGTGACCTCCTCAGGGTAGGGCCTGCCTTCCGGCTCACTCGCAGGGAAGGCGCGGTGACCGATGAGTCCCGGTGAGCGGCGGGGGTGGCGCGTGCGGCCGCGAGGCGGAGGGGGCGTAGCCGATCAGCCGCCGAGGGGCGGACGACGCGGTGGGCAAGGCAGTGGGCGACGCGGTGGGGGCGCCTCCCGGCCGAAGGCCGGCGGTGTCCTCGTCGTGGAGGGCGGCGGTCCCGGCGCGGCCGCCGGTACATCTGCGAGACTGTGATCCGATACACGCAGCTCACCCGGCAGATAGCCGGCCGGAGGCTGTAAAGATCCTGCGGACTGATGTTTCGACGCACGTTTCGGCGGGCGGCCGTGGGGGAGGTCACTGACACGATGATCGGGTTGCGCGGCGGGGGCCACGCGTCCTAGAAAAGCAGTCGGGTGGAGATATGCATCGCGGTGGCGGGCTGGGCGAGGGGACCGATGACCTGGGTCCTCGACGTGCCCAACGGGGAAGGCACCGGCGCGACGCGGAGGAATCGACCGAAGCAGCACGTCAGGAACAGGGCGTACCGAGTGAGTCGGAGCGGCGCGACCGACGTATCGATCAGCGGGACCGCGATCAGAGGGATCGGGACCAGCGGAGCGATCGGCGGATCGACCGTCTTCAGACCGGGAGCAGGAATGGTGGTCGGGTGGGGGTGACGTACAAATACTTCGGCGCACCGGACGGCGCGACCGCGGCCCGGGTCCCGATCTCGATGCGCCCCGAGGAACTCGGCGGCGACGAGCTCGGCATGAACGGCATGTTCACGAAGATCAAGCCGGAGACGATGGCCGCGATGGTGCTGACGGGCATCGAAGGTGTGCCTCTGCACAAGGTGCCGCCGCTGGAGCTGGTGGTGCTGCACCCCGACTACGCGGTCGTGAAACTCCCCATGACGGTGGTCGACCCGCTGCGTGGCGTGGGCGAGGAAGCGGTCGGCGCGGCCGCCTTCATCTGGTCGACGGTCCCGGACCGGGGCGGCCCGCGGGACGCGTTCAACGTGTACCAGCTGCTGCACGAGTGGCAGGACTTCTCGCACCGGCTGCATGAGGCGGGGCATCAGCCGTACTGCCTGGTGTGGCCCTGAGCCGGGGTTTCTTGCGGATCGGGCGGGGTCTTCGGGCCTCGCCCTTTTTGGTGCCGTGGAGGGGCCGTCAGGCGGCCAGGGCACATTGGTTTCGCTGGGGGTGCTGATGTGCCCTGGGCTGCGGGCGGGTCGCCGTCGTCTTCCGCCTCGGTTCCGTTTCCGTGAAGGCATCGTCGATCGCCTTGCGGGTGCGGGTCTCGCTGGACGGCAGCAGATGCGTGTACGTCCGCAGCGTGAAGCCCGGATCCGAGTGGCCGAGGTACTCGGAGAGCGCCTTGATGCTCTCCCCCGCGTCCAGGAGTACGGAGGCGTAGGCGTGCCGTAGGGCGTGCATGCCGTCTTCCGGAGCCGCCTGGAGGTAGCGCGCGCCGCGCTCGCGGGGAGGTATCACGCCGGCCGCTGCCAGGGCGCGCTTCCAGTCGCCCATGCTGAAGACGCTGCGGTTGTACGCCCGCTCCTTCGCGTCGACGAAAAGGAGGCGGAAGGTCTTCGGCTCGCCGTCCGGCTTGGCCCAGGGCAGGGTGACCTCGACCGGTGGGAACTCCTTCATGTGGGCCTTGACGGCGACGGCAAGCTGGGCCGGTAGGGGCACCGACCGGATCTTGTTGCCCTTCGGGAGGGCGAAGACGGGCTTCGTGCCGACGAGCCGCACCTGGCGGTTGACGTGGATCCAGCCGCCCTTGAAGTCGATGTCCTCGACGGCGAAGCCGAACACCTCGCCTTGGCGCAGGCCGCAGCCGAAGGCGAGCTTGCCGCCGGCCTGGAAGCGCTTCGGGAGTCCGGCTATGACCGCGCGCACGCGCTCCAACGACCAAGGGATGATCTTCTTCTTGATCGCAGTCGGGAGCTTGACCGACTTCGCCTTGCAGGGGTTCTTCGGCAGCAGCCCGTCCTCAACGGCCGCGCCAAGGATGCTGGAGAGGATGTCGAAGATGCCCTCGATCGTGGACACTTCCAGGCCGCCGTCCTGGAGCGTGCGGATCCAACCCTGGATGATCGAGGGCTGGTTGAGGGACCGCAGCTCGCGTCGGCCGAGGTACTCGACGATGTGGTTGCGGACGGTCGCTTCGTAGCGGAGGGCGGTCGTCGGGCCGACGGAATTCGCGTCGAGCCACTTCTGTGCGTACGCGCCGAGCGTCTGCTTCGTCTCGGCGGGGACGACGTAGGAGCCGCGCCGGATCTCGACGTCGACCTCGTCGGCACGGCTGTCGGCCGCAGCCTTCGTGTCGAAGTTCTCCTTGCCCTGACTGCCGTCCAGGTCGCGATAGCGGACCTGCCAGCGCTTGCCGATGCCGTGGTCGGCGGTGGGGACCATGGGCTTCGTACGGCTCTTGTGTTCGCCGCACTCGGCCTCGGTGGGCTTGGGATGGGACTTGTGCCAGCGGTCGTACACGTCAGCCAAGAAGGGCCTCCTGGATGGGGTTTGGGGACTGGGGGGTGGCGTGGGTCGCGGCGGTGTGCGTCAGCCACGGGAGCATCAGGGCTGCGGGAGGAGCGGCGAGCTGGGGCCGGCTGGCACGAGGCGTGGGTGCTCGATGGCGCGGGCGGCGCGGGGGCTGGCGGGGCCTATTTCGACGGGTCGGTTGGGCATGACAAATAGCTGTAACTTGCAGTCGGCCGTCATGGCAAGAGTTAGTTCTTAAACTCTCCAAAAGTCGCCCGGAGGCGAAGTGGTGTTCGTCTCGTCGAATTCCGGCACATCACGAGCCGTTTTGGCGGGGAGGTTGTGCTACCTTCCCTCCGCGTCAAAGAAATGGGCGTTTCGAGCGGCTATCGGATGCGATGTCCGCTGGACGAGCCACGCCACTTCTCAGCGCTGGGCGACACCTCTGAGCTGCTGAGGTACCGGATTCCGGCACTTCAGCCGGTTGCTTCTCCGTAGAAAATTTCGGCTTCCGTGGGAGCGATTTCGGCAACCGGGGATCCGCCCTTACTGTTTTGGTCTTCCCCGGCGACGCTGAGGGAAGTAGCCGGGAGTTTCAGAATTCACTCTGGACGCTTCCCAGGTGGTGTGGCTGTGTTGCCCACGCCTGCCATCCAAAACCCTGATTCCGATATGGAGACCTCATTGCCGAACCACTCCCCGCGCCTTGTCGGCGCCGAGCGTGACCAGCTCGCCACTCCCACCGACGTGGCCGCGTACCTCGGGGTACCGGTGAAGACGCTCTACCAGTGGAAGTACCGGGGCATCGGCCCCAGCGTCCACAAGGTCGGCCGTCACCTGCGCTACCGCTGGCGGGAGGTGGACGCGTGGCTGGATGCCCAGACGTCGTACGACCTGACGGCCTGATCCCGCGTCTGGCGCGGACAACGAAGCGGCCCCCGGCACGCCAACGCCGAGGGCCGAAGACTTCCCAACTGATCGCCCATCCCTGAACGAATGAGCTGGTGAGGGGCGGGACCTTGCCCGTCCTGCCTCTCACCGGAGAGGAACGCCTATGGAGGACTCTACGTCCCCCAGCTCCACGAACACCTCCCCGACCGGCTGGCCCACTCCCGCGGTCCCCGGCGAGGGCGTCCCCTGGCGCCGCCGGGATCAGACGGACACACAGTCCCCGGCGTCGGGGACCGTCGAGCACTCGGCGGATGTGGAAGCACACGGGGACCGTCCCCAGCCGCCTGCTGATGCCGCTGTTGGGGACCACCCCCGTGACGTGCCCGCTGCTCGGTCCCCGCACGTCCCGGTCCCCATATCGATATCCGACGCAAACCCGCAGGTCAGCAGCGCCAAAATGGGGACCGGTCCCCAAGAGACTGCAGTTGCACCAGGGGACCGCAATGGGGACCGTGATCACGATCCCCGCCAGTCGCTGGGGACCGACAACCCCGTGGCGGGAACCGCCCAGCGGGAGGGGACCGGTCCCGTCGACGCACGGGGACCGGATCGCGGGACCGGATTCCGGCCTACTCGGGGACCGGCAGACCCTGGGGAACGGGGTTCCGGTGAGGGTGCGGAACTGCTGGATGAGTTGCGGGCGGCGATCGGCAAGTACGTCGTGCTGCCCAGTGACGAGGCGCTGACAGCGGTCACCCTGTGGGTGGCGGCCACGCACATCCAGACCGTTCTGCAGCACGCGCCGCGTCTGGCGGTCGTCGGCCCGACGAAGGGCTGCGGCAAGTCCCGGGTGTTGGACGTGCTCCACGAGACCGTCCACCAGCCGATCATGACGGTGAACATGTCCACGGCGGTGCTCTTCCGCATCATCGGCAAGAACCCGCGCACGATCCTGGTGGACGAGGCCGACACCATCTTCAGCAAGGCGGGCGACAACGAGGAACTGCGCGGCCTGCTGAACGCCGGACACCAGCGCAACCGGCCCGCCTGGCGCATCTCCGGCCCGGAACACAAGCCGACCCCGTATCCGACCTTCGCCATGGCCGCACTGGCCTCAATCGGCGACCTGCCCGACACGATCACGGACCGGGCGGTCGTGCTCCGCATGCAAAAGCGCAAGCCGGGCGAGAAGGTGACCCCGTTCCGCTCGCGCTACGCCACACCGGAACTGAACGCGCTGCGGGACAAGCTGGCCGCCTGGCTGGGACCGCTGCGCGGCACGGCCGGGCGCATGGCGCCGACCATGCCGGTGGAGGACCGGGCGGCGGACACCTGGGAGCCGCTGGTCATCATCGCCGACCTGGCCGGCGGCCACTGGCCCGCGAGCGCCCGTGCGGCCTGCGTGGCAATGACCCGGTTCGAGGCCGTCCAGGACGAGCAGACCAACCTGAAGACGCGGCTGCTGCGCGACATCCACCGCGTCTTCGAGGCACACGGCAACCCGGAGGCCCTGTCCTCCCTGGATCTGGTCACCGCCCTGCTCCAGGACCCCGACGCCCCCTGGGCGGAGCACGGCACCAACGGGCTCAACGCCTATCACCTGGGCAGAATGCTGCGGGACTTCCACATCCGCCCGGCCAACTACCGGTTCGACAAGGGCAGGCAGGCCAAGGGATACACCCGTAACCGGTTGCTGGACAGCTGGGCCCGGCACTGCCCCGACCTCACCGAGACGGCGCCCGCCCCTGCGCACGACGCCACGCCCGCGCACCCGCCAGCTCAGGGCAAGCCGCCCACCGCCCCCGCGGGCCAGCTGCCCATCGGTCCGCCCGGCGGCCGCGCCGGCCCCAACCGCGCCCGCTGACCCGGCTTTCCCCTGGGTCCGTATCACTGCGTCGCATCCGTCCCCGCGCAGGTCAGCGCGGGGACGGATGTCCTCGTCGGGACGGACTTCTCCGTACCTGCCCGAGTGTCCGTACCTGTGCTGACCAGGCATGGGACGGATGCGACGCACGTGACACATCTCCCGCCCCCCTCACCACCGGAGCACCCCCATGCACGAACAGCACCACGAACTCCCCACAGCTCAACAGCCGACGTACACCACCTCAGCCCCAGACAGCGCAGCAGGTTGTCGGGTAAGGAGTCCTTACCCGGCCTCCGCCCCTGGGGTGGCGGAGGCATCCGGCGCCGAGGGGGCGCCGGGATCGGTCGGCCCGGGGGTGCCGACCGATACGGGAGCCACCAGACCGTCTTCCCACGACGCGCAGACGCCGAAGCCGCAGCGCCGTCTGCGTCAGCCGCGCCTGCGCGAGCGCCGCGTCCACCCCCGTTACAGCGACAGCGAGTTCACCGACCTCGCCCACGCCGCCGCGCTCAGCCGTATGCAGATCGGCGGCTACGTCGCCGAAGCATCACTCGCCGCGGCCCGCGCCGAGGACCCCACGGCTGCGATCGCCGACTACCGCGCCATGGTGAAGGCGCTGATGGCCGCCAACCGGCAGCTCGCCTGGCTCGGCAACAACCTCAACCAGCTCACCTGGCACCTCCACAAGGACGGCGCCTGGCCCGAGCCCGACGTCGTGCACCGGCTCCTCGCCCGCGTCGAAGCGTCGATCGATGACGTGGACACCGCCGTCGCCCAGGTCACCGAGGGAAGGCAGGGCCGGTGATACCGAAGATCATCACGGGCAAGGGCAGCACCCGCCGTCTGATCGCCTACCTATTCGGCGAGGGCGACGCCAACGAGCACGTCGACCCGCATCTGGTCGCGTCCTGGAACGACTTCGCCCCCGACCCCGGCCGCAGCCCGCACCGCGACCCCAAGGATGTGGAGAAGCAGCTCTACATCCAGCTCGACCAGCCGGTGTCCATGCTCGGGCGACGGGCTCCTCAGACGACGGTCTGGCACTGCCCGGTCCGCGCCGCCCCCGAAGACCCCATCCTCTCCGACGCCCAGTGGGCGGAGATCGCCCGCCGGATCGTGGCCGCCGCCGGCATCGCCCCCGCCGGAGACAACGAAGCCTGCCGCTGGGTGGCCGTCCGGCACGCCGACGATCACATCCACATCGCCGCCACCCTCGTCCGCCAAGACGGCCGCCGCCCCAAACGGGACTACGACATCCGGGCCGTCCAACGCGAAGCCCGCCAGGTCGAAGTCGACTACGGTCTCAGGCGGTTGATACCGGGGGACGGCACCTCCGCCAAACGCCCCACCAGCAAGGAACACTTCAAGGCCAAACGCCTGGGCCAGGACGCCACATCCCGCGAGATCCTCCGCCGGCGCGTCCGCCGCGCAATCGCCGCCGCCTCCACCGAGACCGAGTTCTTCACCCTCCTGGAGGCATCCGGCCTGGCAGTGCGGCCCAAGACCGAACCCTCCGGGGAAGTGACCGGCTATAGCGTCTGCCTGCCCGGCGACGTCAATAAGCAGGGCGAACCCATCTGGTACGCCGGTTCCACCCTCTCCGGCGACCTCTCCCTCCCCCAGGTCCGCAAGCGTCTCACGACAACCCCTCCCGAACCGGTCACCATCCCGCCGGGCAACCCTTGGCACCAGGCCACCGCCGCCACCGAACGCGTCGTCCATCACCTCACTCGCAGCGCTGACAGCGTGGCCCAGGGCCAGCTGGCCGCGCTCGGCGGAGCACTCGACCTGCTGCCCGTCACAGCCCAGGCAGCAGCACGGGCCGAGCTGGAACGGGCCGCCATGGCGTTCGAGCGGGCAACTCGCTCCCGCATCGCCGCCGACCACTCCAGCGCACGCGCCCTGCGGCGCAGTGTCCAGATGATCTGGAACGACCCCTCGCGACACGGTGACGGTGCCGGACTTGCGATGCTGATCGACGTGGCGCTGACCGCGGTCGCCTACGCCGTGCACTGGCACCGAACCCGGCAACACGCCCAGCAGGAAGCCGCAGCCGAAGAGGCGCTAGTCCACCTACAGGCAGCGCACGCGCAGATCACCGAACCGGTTCTGGCCCATTTTGCCGCCCGAGCACCGGGGCTCAGATCCAGCGCCGCTACGCCTACCACCTGCAGCAGGTGGCCCCCAAGCACGCCGAACGCATCATCACCGACCGAGCCTGGGATGCTCTGGCCACCGTGCTCGCCGAGGCAGAGGCCGCAGGTCACAACGTGTCCATGCTCCTCGACCAGGCGCTCAGTCAACGCACATTGGACGACGCCCGCAGTCCCACTCGCGCTTTGACCTGGCGGATCCGCCGCCTCGGCGAGCGCCACCCACCTGGCCCCGGAGCCCGGAAAGCCAACGCCCACCACACCACGCAACGCCCGACCACGCCCCCATTCGTTCCGGAGGCCAAGGGGCGACAGCGCTGATCACGTCGCCACGGACACCACAGGGGCGAGGAGCTCCAACGCCTCCTCCCAGCGGTATCGATCCGCGCCACCGCCGGCCTTGGGCCGATGCGGTTCGTACGAGCCGATCAGAACGTCCATCTCGCGCAGGCGCTGCAGGCTCCGGCGGTATGCGGGGTGGGCGGCCTGGGCCGAGTTCAGGTACGGCAGGACAGCGGTCGGGATGCCCATCCCGTATGCCTCGCACAGGATGCCCAAGGCGAGGGTGTCGGAGATGCCGGCGGCCCACTTGTTGACCGTGTTGAAGGTGGCCGGCGCAACCGCGATCGCGTCCGCAGGCGGCAGCGGTCGTGGCTCACCGGGTGTGCGCCAGGCCGAGCGGATCGGGTAGCCGGTCTGGGCCTCGATCGCCTCGGTGTCGAGGAAGCCCAGCCCCTGCGGGGTGGCGACGACCCCGACGTCCCAGTTCCGTTCCTGTGCGGCGGTGATCAGCTTGCCGACGTCACCGGCGATGCCGGAGGCGCAGACGACGACGTACAGGAAGGGCTTCTTGTCCGGTTCCTTGGTGGTGGGCTCGGTCACGCGCGGGCTCCAGGATGGTGGGCTTCTCGTTGGGCGGCCAGCTGGTCGGCAAGCGCATAGGGCCCCATCTTGCTCAGGGCCCACAGGCTGCTGGATCGACGGGCCCACCGCCAGAGCGGGTCATCCACAGGAGTGTGGAAGGGCAGCACGGGAATGCCCTGGGTGTCGAAGGGACCGGCGTCGAGGTAGCGCAGACCACCAGTGCCGCACAGATAGTGCGTACTGCCGGTGGCTGCCGCGAGGTCGGCCAGGCGCTCGGAGCGGCCTTGCCGGGTCGGGATCGCGCTGCTGTCCCGCACCTGCCCTGACCAGCCGAGAGCGCTGAGCAGGGCGATCGTCGATGCCCGCGCAACGTCAGCCACACGGTCCGAGTCGTCGAGCGCGTCCAGAACCTCGGACACGGTGCCCCAGTAGGGGCTGCTGCCGTAGTACTGGCGGACGAGGAGCTGGATCGTCCGGCGCGAGCGACGCGGATCAACGAGCCGTGCCTGGCTGATCAGCGTCGGGCGCCCGTGGGGCAGGTGTGTCGGAAGGGTGAGCCACTGCTGTCGGGATGGATCGTCCAGGGCGGCGAGACGGGCACGGTGCTGGTAGTCGCGCCGGGCGAACTGCACGTCGTCCAGGACGATCCAGCGGTCGGTCGCGAACAGCTTGGCCAGCGTGGACAGTCGGGGAAACAGGTTCGGTTGGTGGATCGCGCACAGCCCGTCCGACGCATCGGCGCCGGGCGGCTCAGGTGCTGATGAGGCGGCTGTCGAAGCCGGCGCCCAGCAGGCGCTCGTAAGCGTCATACACATCCCCCGGTACGTCCTGCTCGACGGCGAAGCCGAGCCTCGGATACTCGATCACCCGTTGCAGGTCCCCGACGAGCATGTCGACGACAAGCTTCTCGTCGCCGATCGACTTGATGTAGTCGTCCAACTCCAACGGCTCGGAGGCACACACGACCTCAGCCTCGGGCCACAGCTTGCGGCAGGTCGCATACGAGCGGCGCTCCATGTACGGCTTGGAGATCAGCAGCAGCGACTGCACTTCCACCCTGGCCTCGGCCAGCAGCTCGCGGGAGAAGGTGATGTTCTGGCCGGTGTTTGCGGCCTTCGATTCCACGATGATCGCCTCGTCCGGCACCCCCAGGCTCAGCGCGTGCTCGCGGTAGTGGACGGCCTCGCCGCGCGGGAAGCGAGCGCGGGTGGTGGGGCTGTTACCGCCGCTGAAGACCACGACCGGAAAGAGGCCAGCGCGATAAAGGTCGACCGCAGTAGTCGCGACCCCGAGGTCGTGGCTGCCCAGGCCGATCGCCGCCGAGCAGGGCCGCAGCTCGTGGCCCATCTGGTGGTAATTCCAGATCAGCGTCACGTCGTGGAACTGCTCGTCGGTGATCTGGCGCTGCTGGTGCTCCGGCACTGGCACTCCCTGGCTCATCCTTGCTGGCCCTTTCGGATGCCCTCAATACTGCGCAGCTGGTGGCTCAGCCCGTACTGGCGGGCCACCTGTGCCGCCTGATCGAGGACGGACAGCCCATCATTCCGGGTCGCCGCATCCGACAGAAGGATGTGCCCGTACGCGGTGTCCAGCCTCACCCTCTGCATCGGGGAGTCGACCGTGCCGGTGGTGCGCGCGATGTCGATGTAGTGCAGTGCCTGCTTCAGGTCGCCGGCACCGCGATGGGCCAGGGCCAGCTTCTGGTGGGCGACCGACCAGTCCTCCGGCTCGCCCAGGTCCTCGAAGGCACGAGTGGCGGCCGTCATCGCGTTGGTGGCGTACTCGTTGTCGCCCTCCTTGCTCAGCGCCGTACCCACCCACAGCCGTGCCCTGGCACGGTCACGCGGGCTCAGGCGCTGGTCCCCGGCGAGGAGTTCGTAATGGCGAGCGGAGGATTCCAACTCGCCCGACATCTCCTGAACGACGGCCAGGGACAGCTCGATCTGAGCCACCCGGCGTGGGATGTCGAGTTCGGTGAACATGCCGCGGGCGGTCAGGTAGGAGTGGCGGGCGGAGAGTGGGCCGAGGATCGCGCCCTGATCGCGCTGGAGGTCGCCCAGGAGCACGAGGGAACGACCGTACAAATAGAGACCCTTGTCGTCCAGCTGCTGGGGTGCACGGCTGCCCAACCAGCGGTTCAACAGGGTTGAGGCGAAGGGGAAGTCCTGACGGCTGATGCAGACAACAGCGCGCTCGATGTCCTCGGTCCAGGTCTCGTAGTCCGCCGGCCGCGCGCTCTTCCGCTCAGGGAACAGCATTGCCCCGAAGCGGGCTTGGGCGGCGGAATCCGCCCGTGCGAGCGCGGTGTCAAGGATGGCCTGGGTGTCCGGTCGGGGCTGTGTCTCCGCGCCGAGGCTCTCCCACTTCGCAACCGTGCGCAACGCGACACCGAGGTGCTCGGCGAAAGCGCGCGTGCTCATACGCAACGCGGCGCGCAGGGCGCTCGCCTCCCGACCTGTCCATTGCTGCACGCTGACCACGGATGACCTCCCTCCGTCACGTATGGAAGCACTGTCGGTGACGACGTGGGGTGGGAAGTGCAACGGAAGTACAACAGCAGGTCATTTCGAGGCCGTTCACGACGGCCGACGCTATGGGCATGGACGACGACCTCATCACCGAACGCCGCCCCGTCGCCTTCCCCCAGGTCTTCGGCTACCTACGCCACGTCACCGGCGGGCTGCCCCGCCACGCGGCGCTCGTCGACTGCCTCACCGAGTACTGCGAACGGCACGAACTGGCCCTGTGCGGTGTCTTCACCGAACGCGACTCCACGGTGATCATCCGCTCCCCCGCCTTCGTCGGTCTGCTCGACGCGCTCGAACTCCCCGATGCCTACGGTGCCGTGGTTCTGGCTCTCAGCCACCTCGGCCCGAAGGGCCTCGGTACCGAGCGCCAGCGGCAGATAACAAAAACAGGCGCTCGTCTGATCGTGGTCCGCCACTTCACGCCGACCGCGGAATCCACTTCTTCCCTCGGCGCGAGCCACAGCTTCTGGCCGCAGGGGGATGCATGATGTCCGTGCGCGATGCGTTGCGAAGAGCTCCCATGGTGAACGACGTGCCGGGGCTGCGGCTGCTGAAGGTCGGCGACGGCTGGGATGTCGTGCGCATCTCCGCCGAGATCGGCCTCCTAGCCCTGGCCTACCTGCGCTGCATCGGTACTTCCGTCGGCCCCGTGCTCTACGACAGGCCCAACGGGCGTCTCTACTACGCCGTCCAGACCGGCACCGCAACCAGCTGGGACGATCTGCCGGTACGGCACCTCTCCACCAACTCCTGGCTCGTCGCACCCGGCCTGGAGTTGCTCGACGACTGGTTCGGCGGGTGGTGCGAGCTGCCTGACGACGACACCCTCACCGACACAGAGGCCCTCCGCGCTGCTCTCCAGCACCCCTACGTCGCCACAGCTCTGGAGGCGGTTCGATGACCAGCCGCACGATCATGCGCCACCAGGAGTGGACCCTCCAGCCCGACCGGGAACCCGACGCAGAGCCCACCACGTACGCGATGCAGTGCGCGGTCTGTGGCGAGACCTCGCCGCCCAGCACCGACTTCGCCGACCCGCAGAGCTGGGTGTTCACGCACGGTGGCCGCAATCCCTCGCACCATACGTACCGGGAGATCATCACCCGCCCGTGGAGGGCCTGGTGGAAGCCGTAAACGGCCGTCTCACCGCCCAGGTCACGCAGGGTGCCCGCCAGGCCGGACCACTGCTGATCGTGCTCGTGTCCGCCTCGTAAGGCTTCGCGATCGACGTGACCGCCTCGACACGCACGGATCACACCCCTGACCCGCGCTTGGCGAGGGGTTCCACCGGCTGAGCTGGCGGCCAACCTGATCGCCGCCCACTACCAGGCCCGACCGACCGCTCATACCCAACCAGTGGAGGTTCCATGACCGAGACGAACACCAGCGCCGAGAGGCGGGGGACCAAAACAGCTCCGCGGCTCGTGGCCAGCCCGTTTCTCGCCCAGTACCTCCTTGTCCGGCCCGGCCTGGCGGCCGGCGTGCGCATCCCGAAGGTCCGCTACGAGGAGCTGCGGGCTGCGAGGGCGGAAGGACGATCCGTCCCGGACTGGCTGGCCGACGCGGCGAGGGAAGCGTGGGGGACCGAGTTGCCCGCGTCGCCGGTCGGCGACGTCGTCCTCGTTCGTGAGCGGTCCCGGTACGGGTACGGCAAGGCGTCATGGGAGATCAACCTCGGCTGTGACTATGACTGCGAGTTCTGCTACCTCGGGGAGAAGCGGTTCGAGGGCCTGGACTGGGCCGGTAAGCAGGCGCTGCTGCAGACACTGAGGGATGCCGGTGTCTTGTGGTTGCAGATCACCGGCGGTGAGGCGCTGATCGACCGCGAGTTCGGCGCCGCGTACGAGTACGCCCACCAGCTCGGGATGATGGTCCAGGTCTCGTCCAACGGCTCCTCGCTGCGGAAGCAGCCGATCCGGAACCTGTTTGCCCGCCACCGGCCCTACCGACTGACCCTGAGCGTCTACGGCGCCACCGCCGAGACGTACGACAAGGTGACGCGGAACCGCGGGGCGTTCGGCCGGTTCCTGACGGGCCTGGACGCCGCCCGCGAGGACAGGCTGCCGGTCCGCCTGAACGTGATCGTCTCGGACGGCAACGCGCACGAGACAGAAGCGATGGTGCACCTCGCGAAGTCGTACGGCTTCCCGCACCAGGTATTCACGAACATGTCGCCCACCATCGACGGTGAGGCGAACCCCCTGGCGACGCAGGCACTGGGGCATCTCAAGGCCCGGAGCGTCTTCACCGGCTGCAACGCCGGCCACACGTTCTTCCACGTCAACCCGCACGGCATCGCGTCGATCTGCAAGGTCGGCCGCGACCCGAGCGTGAACCTCATCACCGAGGGCGTCGAAGCCCTCCCCCGACTCGGCGCGGTCGCCGAGTCCCTACAGCTCCGCACCGGTGGATGCTCCGGCTGCACGAAGGTCGGCACGTGCCGCACGTGCCGACCGCTGGCCAGGCTCTACCAGGAGGCGGGGGACCGACGAGAGCTCTACTGCCAACATGGAGGTTACGGATCATGACTCCGCCCACCGCAACCCTGACCTCGCCCAGCGAGCCGGTGCTGCTCACCATCGGCCGCCGCCCGACGGACGGCCCGACCGGTGTTCTGCCGGTGCCGCTGACCACCGCGTTGATCAAGGACGACGAGTTCCAGATCGTCGCCGACCTGGACGAGGCCGCCGAGGGCGCCGAGTGCAGCTGCTCGGCCGGTGACGACCAGCCCTACTAGATCGACCACGGGTGGCGCCCGTACCGCCCTCCTGTTCCACCCCGTGAGTGCCGCCCCAGCCGTACGCTGGACGGGGCGGCACTCCCCCGTGCCCGAGCACCCCCTGAGGAACCGCGCGTGTCCATGTCCCGCATCCCCTTCGAGCAGCTCCCCGCTGGCATCCGCCAGGCCATCGCCGACAAAACCGGCGCCGTCCACCAGACGGCCACCGCGCAGGGCGGCATGAACTCCGGCATCGCCTCCGTCCTGGAGACCGAAAGCGGCAGGGTCTTCGTGAAGGGCATCCCGACCGACCACCCCCAGGTCGGTGCACAGCGCCGCGAGGCGGCGATCGCCCCGCATCTTCCGGCGTCCTGCCCACGCCTGTACTGGCACCTGGAGTTCGATGGCTGGAGCATTCTCGGTTACGAGGTGGTCGACGGCCGCCACGCCGACTACGCGCCCGGCTCACCCGACCTGCCGCTCGTGGAAGCCGCGCTCACCGAACTACAAGCAGTCACGGCCCCGGCCGACGTCGAGATCAAGGACGCTGTCGACCGGTGGGCGGACTACGCCCCGCCGGGCTCCCTGCACTATTTCGAGGGCAACGCTCTCCTGCACACCGATTTCGCCCCGGACAACGTTCTGATCACCGGTGACCGTGCGCGACTCATCGACTGGGCCTGGCCGACCCGAGGGGCGGCCTGGATCGACCCCGGCGCCCTTCTCCTCCAGCTCATGGACGCCGGGCATTCCGTGGAGGAGGCGCTCACCTTCGCTAGTCGGTTTCCGTCCTGGCGGGACGCAAAGGCCGAAGCACTCGCAGCGTTCAGCTCGGCCACGGCGGCACTGTGGCAGGAGATTGCTGAAGTAGACCCGGCGCCCTGGAAGTTGCGGATGGCGGAGCAGGCAACGACGCTCGCGTCATCCGGGGCAGTATGCCGTAGACGCTAGGTGCTGGTAACGGGGGCGGTTCAGGCGGACGCGCCAAGCCACGACGCGGGTATCGTGCACGCGGCATCAGCCGTTGTTACTCCGCGCTTCTCCGCCCACGTTGGATCGGGCACCCACGGTTCAAGTGCCTGCCGTTGTTCCCCCACCCGGACGGCGACGAGCGACAGAGGCAGGCGTTGGTCGTTGCGCGGAGGCATTGGGATTGCGACCACGAGCTCGGTCTGCCGACGCACGTGGAGAAGGAGGAACAGGAGGCGCTGCCGCCGTTGCCGCGAGATCGTTCAGCGTGGCGTTCACCACCGGCCAGCACATATCGAGCGTGTCGTGGTTCGGTACGTGTCCTGTCCGTTTCTCCGCCAGGGGATGAACGAGATTCCTGTAGTGCCGGACCAGCTCCGAGGCCAGTTTGGCATCGTGCTCGATCCATTTGTTTTCGTACGCGAAGTCGACGAAGTCGTTCAGCCCCATGTTCCGCAACGGCTTCGGCATGCGTGCACCTGCGGTGCGGACCTGCGCGGCATGCGCGAGCACACCCTCCAGGAGGCTGCCCAGCATGATGACCGCCGACGTGTAGGCGCCGTGCTCGTAGCAGGTGCGTGCCTCGTCCAGCCGGAGTTGCACAGTGGCGGCGAGTTCCGGGTCGCTCACGACCTCTGTCACGGAGACCTTCAGCTCGACACGCGGCAGCTGTCGTACTTCGTCCTCGAATCCTGCTTCGCAGCGGACGAGGACCAGTTGGCCTCTCTCCTCGCCGATGCGGCGTCCGTCGAGCACGAGTATCTCGTTGAGCCGCTTCAGCGTGGCCTGGTACTCCTGCTGCTGGTTGTAGTACTCAAGGCGGTTCGCCAGGCGCAGGACGGCGCGCTCGGTCTCGTCCGTGCCGTCCTCCTGACGCTCCTTGAGGAGGTCCTTGGCCCACTTGTGCCTCGGCGTGCCTGCATACTCAGGAACGTCGTCCCAGCCCGCGCGCTGGAAGAACTCGGCTATCTGGTACCCCTTCCGGTAGAGCAGCGGCGGCTCGTCCCCGCAGATCAGGTGGGCGATCTCGGTCAGTGTGCTGTCGTCGAAGATTTCGGTCACTTCAGGCTCCTTCGAGAGACACGGACGCATCCTCATCGGGCATCGCGTCGAGTTCGTCGGTGGTTGGGTCGGCCTCATCGATCTCGACCGGGGCCCAGCTGCTTCCCGCATCGCCCTGGACCTCCTCGGTGACTCCGGGCCGGATGCCGAGAGCGTCGAGGCGCTTCCACAGCGGGGTCAGCGAATCCTCCGGGGACAGGGCGAACTCGCTGCTGCGTATGCGCCAGAACTGCCAGCCGGCCCTGCGCAGTTCGCGCTCCCGCTCGTAGTCCTCGCGGATCTGGTCGGGGGTGGAGTGATACGGACTGCCGTCGCACTCCACGGCGAGGCGGCCCGTCTCTCCGACGACGACGAGGTCGATGCGTTTGCCGCTGACCTTCCACTGGGGGACGACGTGGTAGCCGCGTTCCTTGATCCTGCGGAAGACCCGCTGCTCGAAGAGGGATTCGAACGGATCGCACGGCTCGTCGGGCGAGACGGCGGACAGGCCGGGAGAGGTGCCCTGGAGTTCCGGCGGCGCCTGCATGTAGGTGAGCAGGGAGTGGCGCAGGTCTCTGCTGTTCAGCTGATCCGCTGTAGCGGAGGTGAACAGCCACATCTGGTCGCGGGCCCGGCTGGCGGCCACGTTGAACCGCCTTCCGTCACCTGGGCCGTTCACGAGCCGTATGTTGTCGGCGTCGACGACCAGCGAGAGCAGGATGACGTCCCGTTCGTCTCCCTGGAACTGTTCGGCCGTGCCGACACGGATGTTGTGCCGGTCCCGGATCGGGGAGTCGATCCGCGTGTCGATGAGGTTCTCCAACAGCCTTGTCTGGAGTCCGGAGCGGAGCACGATGACTCCGAAACTCCGTTTCGCGTACGCCTCGTCCTCCGCGAGTTCCAGCAGCTTGGCGACGATGCGTTCGGCCTCGGGCCGGTTGACCAGAGTCTCTCGCCGTCCCTCGCAGTGGCCTTCCTGAACATGGACGACTTCGAGGGGCCGCAACCGGTCCGCTCCGTACTGGCGCAGCGGCACGAGTTCGTTGTCGGGATAGAACTGGGCGGAGGACCACTTGATGATCTCCGGCATGCACCGGAAGTGCTCGGTGAGCCGGATCGTCTCGCTGAAGCGAGCCGACAGCAGGTCGTAGAGGTTGGACTTGGGGCTGAGCCCGTCCCGCTGCCAGTCGGTGAGATGGGGCAGGAGCGAGTCGAGGAGTTCGTTGAGCCGTTCGTGCTTGCCGCCCGTGTAGAACGGGACACACTGCTTGTCGTCGCCCACGACGATGATCCTCGGAGCGAGCCACAGCAGCATCAGCCCGTCCAGACCGAGACGACGTCGAAGGCGTCCGGCTCGGGATCGATCATTTCGGCCACCTGCTTGATCGGCATGACCCATGCCGGGACCGCGGCACGCGCGTCACGCATCGCGGAGCGGGCGGCCTTCAGGTGCCGCTTGCCGAGTGCCGTCATTCCCCTGCCCGCGTTCGCCGTGGCCGACGCGTAGGCGCTCAGTGCTTGTTTCTGTCCGGCCGTCATCCGGTCCAGACAGTGGTACAGCGCGCGGTCGGCGGCCAGTTGGGTCACCGCCCTCCGCAACTGCGCCTCGGCTGCTTGCAGTTCTCCTTCCAGCTTGGCTTCCCTGCCAGGTGCCAGCATCGTGTCCTGGAAGGTGCGCGCTCGCCGCCACGCCCAGGCTCCGTTCAGGTCCATGAGGCGGGTCTCCCAAGCCGTCCCGGCCGGGGACTCGGCGAAACGCCGGGCCAGTTCGGGATGGTCCTCGGACAGCCGATCCAGGAGTTTGCGGGCCTGACGGCGATCGGCCTCCCGGTGGAACGCCTCGGTCAGCGCGTCGATCGCGGACGTGTACGCCCGTGGATCACGGGCGGTGACGGCCCGGTGCACCTCCGCCAGTTCGGCCACTCCGCGGGCATCGGGCCGCGGCAGCTGCTCGGCGATGGAACGCAGCCTCTCCTCCGCCGCACGGGAGCGGAGCAGTTGTTCCGCACCGTTCGCCGACGTTCGGACGTCGTCCCACTGCTGTGCCGTGCGTACGGTGGCCTTGATTCGGGCCTTGAGCAAGACGTCGTGCAGCTCACGCACGGAGTGGGTGAACCCGTCGACCGCGCGGAGGGTCGGCACCCGGTCCAGCAGCTGCGACAGAGCCACCTCCGTGGAGCCCTCGGCCCCAGGCACGCCGACGCTCTGCCAGCGCTCGTTCAGCTGCCGGACGCACTGGCGAGCCGCCAGGTGGGCCACCAGAGCGGAGATCTCCTCCGGCGTGCTGGACTGCCGCCCGTCCACCCGGCAGTCCAGCAAAAGGACTTCGGCTTCCTTCTGCACCGGCTTCGGAGCCAGCTTGCGCAGCTTTCCGCCGCCGCGCAGGTACTGTTCAAGGTCCTTCCCAGCGGCGATCAGACGCGCTTCCTCGGCAAGCGCCACATCGGGTACGTCGAGCACGGCGAAGGGCAGGTGCTGAAGCACGCTCTGCACCTCTGCGGCACGGGCGGACGATTGGCGTACTCCCTCCCACAACTGCTGTCGCCGGCCTGCCATCCCGTCCTGCAAGGCGGTCGTGGTCCACTCCTCCGGCGGCCAGGCGGCCGGGTCCCCCGGCAGGCCCTCGCTCTGCAGCGCGTGTTCCGCCGCGTCCAACAGCTCGACCAGCGTCGTGATCAACTCGCTTCCCTGATCGGCGAGTTCGAGGGCGAGCGGGTCGGACGACGGTCCGGTACAGGCGCGCAGAGCGGCGTCCAGGGCGTTGACCGCCTCTTCGAACAGCACGGGGGCGACGAAGTCCGCGGGGTCCGGGCAACGGGCGGCATGCTCGTCCAGCACTCCAGCTCCGTGCCGGGACACCAGACCCAGCAGACGCTGTGCCTCGTCCTGGCTCAGCGAAGGTTCTCGGGGTGCAGAGGCGGGCAGGGCAGGCATCCAGTCGTACTTCGGTGCACCGGCAGTGACGGTCTCCACGATCTCCGCGAGCCGCCCCCGGTATCCGGGTGCCACGTCGGGGTGTTCGTACCACTCCGCTTCACGAACAGCGCGGAGTTCGTCACGGAGCCGCGCGCGGGTGGCCGACAGTTCCGAGCGCAGCGCCTCATGGCTCTTGATCCTCGCGTCGAGACGCTCCTTCGACTGGGTGGCACTGAGCTGGGAGAGCGCGCGCACGGATTGTTCAAGGTCGTCGCTGCCGTCCTGGCGCCGGTCGCCCTGGAGGACACAAAGGCTGCGCAGTTCGGCCGGCAGTTGCTGCCGGAGGACCTTCAGCGCCTGGCCCTTCTCGCTCGTCACGAGCACCCGCTTGCCGTCTGCCAGCAAGGCACACACCAGGTTGGCGATGGTGTGCGTCTTTCCGGTGCCGGGCGGTCCCTGGACGACGACGCCCGTATCGGTCTGAAGGCGCCTCAGTACATCCCGCTGGGCTTCGTTCGACAGCAGCGGGAACAGCGGGTCGGGGCCGAGCGCGGGCGCCACGTCACGACCCCCCGCCGTACCCCACAGCCTGCGGTCCTCCGCTTCCAGCTGGTACAGCAACTGGGCCAGACCCAGGGGAGCGACGGCACCGGGCTGGGCGAGGCGGTTCGCGATGCCGTCGTAGAAGTTCACGAGGGCGCCCTGGCCCCGCTGGCGGAGAATGATCGCCGGCGAGAACCCGAGCGTGGGCACCGGCAGCATCGGGTCGGCGGACGGGCGGCCCCAGCCACGGTGGAACGCCGCCGCGCGATCGGTGCCGAACGCCCTCTCCGACCAGTCGGCGAGCACGTCCTGGCAGTCACGGGACAGCGGATGGAATCCGTCCGCGTCGACACGGTCCCGCAGCGGGCTCAGCAAACGGGTGCTGTAGCCCTCGTCCGCGCCGAGGAACTCGCCGTCCTCCAGCCGCGCGGGGTCTCCGGGTGCGAGTGCGACGGTGATGGACATGTCCGCCGAATTCACGGTGAGAACCAGCGGCGCCGTCAGAATGTGCCGGGCGACACGCGCGGACGGACGTGCGGCCCCGATGGTCAGGAATCCGGCTCCCAGTACCGCCTCGTATTCCTCGCCGTCCTGCTGAATCCTGGTCGCCATTCGGTACAGCTGCTGATGGAGTTCCCGGTACGGCCGGTCGACACGCTCTTTTTCCGACCACTTGCGCCACGCGTCGAGCCATCGCCCGTAGGCGCGCAACACGTCGTGCGCGTCCTCCCGGCGGATCTCGAAGACCTCGAACAGGTCTCCATTCTCGTCCTCCTGCCAGCCCTGGCCCGGTCCCGACTCGGCCAGCGGCGGGGCTTCTGGCGTCGCGGTGGCGGCGGCCTCGGGATCGACCCACCCCACCAGCACCTCGGGCAGGACAGGAGCCGGGCGCGGCGGGCGGTGGGCCACCTTGAGCAGCGTCCGGTCGCTGTCGGGGCGTTGGCGGAGCTTGTCGTCCGGCAGCCCGGAGAGCCAGAGAACCTCCGGATATTTCTGCCAGTCCCGCACCGGCTTGTACGACCCACGAACAATTTCGCGCATGTATTCGATGAGTTGGCGCGTTCGGTGGACCGACTCCGGATCATTCGCACGGAGTGCAGAGTGAAGAGACATCTATCCCCCCAGATCATGGCTCGACAGAAAGCCTTCCAGGATGCGGGAGAGAAGCGGCGCCCTCAACAGGGACCGGCGGGTAATGACGCGAACAGGCCAGATTCCACGAAAGTTGGCTGTAACCCGGCCAACCGTCAAGAGCGAATCCACGTACGGCGATCACGTGCCGCCTCGTACACCGCCTCGACCTTGTCCGGTCGCCAGTCGGTCTTGAGGTGCTTGAGCGCAGCTATGTCACGCTCCTGAAGGACACGCACGTCCCGGAGCGACTGCACGACCTGAAGCCGCGCCACCGCGACGAAGGCGAGCACCGGCTGAACCTCGACGGGAAAACCGCACGCAGTCGTCAGCGCGGCAGCGGCCCGTCGCGCCTCGGCTCGGCTCTTTCGCACGTAGGGGTACGACCGGCCGCCTATGCGGACAGCATCGTCGCCCACCCAGACGCGCGCTCCACGATGGCGCTTGGTGTTGAAACAGAAGGCTCCGCCCGAACCGATCAGGACGTGGTCGATGTCGACGTCACCGCCCAGGGGTATGGAATGCAGCGCTCGCCAGTCTCCTCGCCGCGCCAGCCGCTCCAGCTCCGTTCCCACCCGGCGCTCGCCGACCAGTCCTGCGCGCCAGCTGTCCACCTCCAGACGCCGACCGGACAGCCTGGCCAACGCCCACCGCCAGAAGCCGGGCGTCAGCTCGTCCACCTTCATCTGCAGCGCGTCTCCCGGGCTGTTCCCGGCAAGGTCGTCTTCAGAACGCAGCGCCTTGTGCGCTACCGGCGAAGAAGAAGCAGTGACATAGGGCGCAAGGACATCAAGTACCGCGTCCCGCTGTTCCTCAACCAGAAGCTCCAGATACCCCGTGCGGCGGTCGAACCATGCGACCTTCTTGCCGTCCGACTGATTCACGTAGAGACGGTCATGTCCGTAGCGCTTCCATACGGAGACCTGTAAGCCGCTCGCGCGCCCCCCGTTTCGCATCCCATCAAAGGCCAATGACCATGTGACCAGGATCAGAAACAGCGAGCAAGACAGCCTCACGTCTGCGCTGAGCAGGCTGGTGGCCGAGATCGGGCGCTTCCCAGCCGGTTCTGCAGACAGGGCGAAGGCACATCTAGGGCACATGAGCCCGGGAAACGGCGTTGACCCGTGAGAACTACCGAGAGGAGTTTTCCCAGGTCAACCCACATTTCACCGAGAAACCCCAGGTCAGCGCCCTCCCACCCCCAATCGCTGCACGAGTGGCAGGACTTCTCGCACCGGCTGCATGAGGCGGGTCATCAGCCGTACTGCCTGGTATGGCCCTGAGCCGGGGTTTCTTGCGGATCGGGCGGGGTCTTCGGGCCTCGCCCTTTTTGGTGCCGGGGAGGGGCCGCCAGGCGACCCTGCCCCGCCCCGACCCGCCCCGTCGAATCTCCGCCGCAGCCGGCACGACGGCGCTGATCAGGTCGGGGCGGACAGCTTGGGAGTGAGCAGTTCCAGCGCTTCATCCCAGCGGAAGCGGTCCGCCCCGCCCCCGGCCTTCGGCCGGTGCGGCTCGTACGAACCGATCAGCACACCCATCTCGCGCAGCCGGTCCGGACCGCGGCGGCAGGCGGGGTGGGCGGCCTGGGCCGAGTTCACCCGGTGTACGCCAGGCTGAGCGGACGGGGTAGCCGGTCTGTGCCTCGATCGCCTCGGTGTCGAGGAAGCCCAGGCCCTGCGGGGTGGCGACGGCACCGACGTCCCAGTGCTGTTCCTGCGCGGCCGTGATCAGCTTGCCGACGTCATCGGCGGTACCGCACGCGCAGACGACGACGTACAGGAAAGGCTTCTTCTCCGGGGCGGTCGGCTCAGTCACGCGGAAACCCCTTCCTGGTGCCCACGGTCATCCCCGTCACGCCGGTCTTCCGGGACAGCCGAGCAGGAGAGCGGCCGTCGCGACGGACGTGACCAGACCGGCGCCGAGCGTGAGGGCGGCCATGGCCGGGACGGAGGTGAGCGATCCCGTCCCGAACATCGGCCACAGCGCGTCGCGGAACGCCGTAGACGCACTGATCGCGACGCATCCGGCGACCATCGACGCCTCGGCGACACGGCGGGGCCGGGTGCGCGGCGGGCGGGCGATGAATCCGGCGACCGCGTTGCTGATCACGCAGAAAGCCAGGTAGGAGGTCGCCACGACGATCAGCGCCCAGGCCATGAGCAGCGGATCCGTCCAGCCTTCCCCGATGGCCTGGGCACCGATCACGGCCACCGCCGCCAGCGTGCTCAGCACGACGAAGACCGTCATCGCGTGGCGGCGCACCCAGACCGTGGCCTGTGGTCCGACCCGGTGCCGCAGCACGGGAGTCCGCTGGCAGAGATAGAGGGCGTCGTCGAGCCAGTCGTGCCGTCGGCCGCGGGACACGCGGTGCCGTCGGCTTTCCCGCACGAGCGACACGGCCACCGCCCCGGTGAGTACGGAGCCGGCGGCCAGCCCGCCGATCAGCACCCGGATCCACGCACCGGCCGGCGAGGAGGGTGTCCGGGCGACGACCGCGGCCCACTCGGTCGCCAGCGTGAGCCCGACCAGCGTGATCATCGCCCCCGCCGCACGCACCGTCTGCCGCCCCCGGTCCGCGCCGCCGGGTGCCTGCCACGCGAGCAGCCGTAACGCGATCACCAGCGCGAGCATCGGCACCGTGAACTGGGTCAGGGACACCACCACGTCATACGGGTCGTCCTGCCACGGGCTGGCCGCCCTGACCGTCTTGTCCTGGGTCTCCAGCACCGTCAGCGCCTCGAAGACACCGGCGACACCGAGGCTCGCCCAGACCACGGCGGCGGAAGCCCGGCCGTTTTTCTCCATGGGTTCCATGGGTCGCCATAGTACGCACCTCGTAGTACGTGGCAAGTAGTATGCAACAAGTAGTACGTGACAGGTAGTATCGCGGCTCGTATCCTGCGAAGCCTGAGGCAAGGAGGCCCATGCACAGCAACGACGCCCAGATGCTCGTTCTCACCGTCCTCGCGGACGGCCCGCTGCACGGATACGCCATCAACACCGCGATCGAAGGACTCACCGGCAGCCGACTCGGCCCCGGCAGCCTCTACGGCGCACTGTCCCGACTGGAGGCACGCGAGCTGATCCGGCCCGCGGACGAGACGGCAGAAGCCCAGGAACGCCACCGCACCATGCAGATCACCGACACGGGCCGTGACCAGCTGCGCACCGAACTCCAGCAGATGGCCCGCATCTCCGCCGCCGGCCTGCGCGCACTCGGGATCGCCCCGGCATGAGCGCGGCCGCCCTGCTGACCCGGCTCTACCCGCCGGCCGTCCGCGAACGATGGGGCGAGGACATCTGTCACGAGGTGTCCGCATCGGGAATCCGGTCCTGGCCCGACACCCTCGCGGGGGCCGCACGACTCTGGCTCCACCCGGCGGACTGGCCCGAGACGTTCACCGGCCAGACCCGCCGCGTCCTGACCGTCGCCCTCTTCGCGCTCACCGCGGCCACCGGGCTGCTGCTGCGCTCGGCCGAGCCCTCCGCCGCCCTCACGGCCGACATCCGCCACCCCGCCACCAGCCTGTGGATCGCCCCGCTCCTGCTGGGCATCGGCCTCGCCGCACCGCTTCCCCCGCTGAGCGGCGAGGCACTCCGCGGCCTGACCGCCGCAGCGGTCCGCACCCTGGCCGCCCCATTCATCGCGTTCGTCGCCCTGTGCCTGATGGCATGGAGCGGCGCCGCCGAACACCTCACAGGCTTCGCCGACGCCGCCGCGGTCACCTACTACTGGCTCACACTCGGATTCGTCGCACTCCGCCTGTGTGTTCTCGTCGCCCGCATCTCGCGCACCGCCACCCTGCCGACCACACGCCGGCTGTCCGCGGCCCTGCTGCACATCGGCGCGGGACTGGCCCTCGCCGCAGGCCAGAACCTCCTCGCCGCCGTCCGGACCGCTCCGCTCGCCGGCTCCCTCGCCGAGACGGTGGCACTGGGTCTCCTGGCCGCCGCGGCCATCGGCGCGGGCCGTGATCTGCGGCGGAAGAGGGCATAGGCCCCAGCAGAAGCGCAAGGTCTCGCCTGCCCGTCACACGGACCCAAGCGCCCCACGATGCCAGCAGGGAACGACCGGCGCTCCGCACACGCCGAACGCCGGTACCGCTGAACGCTTCCCCACGCTGACCGAGGAGTTGCCATGGCCGTCGCACCCCCGAAGGCCGTTGTCGTCGCGCCCGCCTACAACGAGCGGGACGATCTCCCCGCCCTGGCCGGTCTGCTCGCTGACCTGCCGATGCCGAACCCGCACCTGCGCGTGGTCGACGACAACTCACCCGGCGGCGATGTCGTGTCGGCGACGTGTCGGCGAGTGCTCCAGCAGCCCCGGACGCCGTGTGGCGGGGTGTCCCGGGGCTGGAGCGGGGAGTTGGCGTGTCAGCCGTTGCGGGCGGCCTCCGGTCCGGTGATGCGTTTGAGCAGGGGGAGGGTTGAGGCGATGATGCCCAGCGAGATGACGAGGCCGAGGACGACGAGCGCGAAGTACTCCATGCCCGGCGACACCAGGTCGTAGCGCATCTGCGATTTCAGGAACAGGGCGGAGGCGGCGAAGGCCGTACCGATCGAGATCGCGGCCACCGCCAGCAGCGGCAGTGTGCTCTCCAGGCCGATCACCCGCTGAAGCAACCGCAGCGGTGCGCCGGTGAGCCGCAGCAGCGCGAACGGGCGTCGGCGGTCCGACAGGCCCGCGACGACGCTCACCGCCAGGCTGCAGCCCGCGATCGGCAGGGTGGTCAGCAGCACCACGTCGGCCAATTGCCGCCAACCGGCCAGTTCCTGCTGCACGTCGGTGCCCCAGTCGCCCACCGTGCGGGCCTGGTGGTGCGGGTAGGCGGTGGTGAGCAGGGTCCGTACGTGTTCCTTGGCGGCTGTCGACCCGTCGGTGGCCACGTAGATCAGTTGTACGGGCAGCCTGGCGACGGCTGCGGTGCTGACGGCGGCGGCGGGCCACGGCAGGCTCGGGTGCGACCGCAGGCTGACGAACGCGTAGAAGTCGACGGCGGTGACGCTCGCGCCGGCCGGGCAGCGGCCCACCATGGGGGTCTGCGCCAGGTCGGAGCAGGTCACCAGTGCCCGCGCGGCCGGGCCAGGATCACCCGGGTGGACACGCCGGTTTGCCACCTTGCCCACGCCGTCGGGGTTGGCGTGGGCGACGGCTACGCCCCGCACGCCCGGGATCGCCCGTACCTCGGTGAGCAGCCGGGCCGGGACGGCCCGGGCCAGCGGCGCCTGACCGTCGCTGCCGTCCTCCACCACGGTCCGGGTCTGCCGGTCGCCGCCCAGGGTGCCGCGGTAGTCGTTGATGGTGCCGATGATGCTGACTGTCGCGGTGGTCACGAACAGGGCCAGGACAAGGCCGCTGACCGCGCGGAAACCGGCCTTCGGGTCGTCGGCGAGCCGGCGCACCGCGATCAGGGCGGCCGGGCGTCGGGTGCGCCGGGCCACCACCCGGGCGGCGATCATGGTCAGCCACGGCCCTGCAATCACCAGGCCCAGCATCACCACCACGAAGCCCGGGAGGTAGGCCGCCGTCTGGCCGTTCCCGGTCGCCGGGCGGCGGCCGGCGAAGACGAAGTACGCCAGTTCGGCCAGGCCCGCCAGCAGCGGGATCAGTCGCCAGGCGCGCGGCGGGCGCGCGGCCACCCGGCGGGTCACGCCGAGCGGGGAGATGGTGACCCGGCGCAGCGCGAGGCGCGCCGCGATCGCCGCCGCCACCGGCACGCCGACGACGACGCCGAGGGCCTGCGGGGCGCTGAGCGTCAGATCCGAGAGGAAGAACCGCTGCTGCCCGGTCAGCGGAATGGTGGCGACCAGCGGGCGCAGCGCGGCGTAGAGCCCGAAGCCGATCACTGTCCCGGCGGCCGCCGCCAGCGCGGACTCCACCGCCGATATCAGCGACACCTGCCGGGGAGTGGCGCCGACCAGCCGCATCGCCGCGTACCGCTGTTCGCGCGTGGCGGCGGACAGCCGGGTCGCGGTGGCGATGAAGATCAGTACCGGGAAGATCAGTGCCCCGGCCACCACGGAGGAGATGAGCGTCATCGCGTCGCCGCGCACGGCGTTGTCCCAGCACTCGTTGTCACAGGCGGTCGGCCGGGTGCCGGCGATGGTGGTGACCGTTCTCGCCCCTGGTGCGCCCTTGATCTGGGCGGGGGTACGGCCGATGACAGCGATCAGCGAGTCCGGGGAGGCCAGGGCGGCGTCGCCGATCGTGCCGGTGAGCCGCCCGGGGAAGCGGTTGCCCAGCTGGTCGGCCGGGGTGTCGCGGATCAGCTGGGCCAGCGCGGGCGAGGCGTAGTACTCGCCGGGCGCCGGCAGGTGCGTCAGGCCGGGCGGGACGGGCGAGGTCGGGCCGGTCGCGGCGACGTCGACCTCGGTGAGGGACCTGCCGTCGTAGTAGTCGCCGTGCGGCCACCACCACAGCGGGTCCACCGACGCCTGCTCGGTACGGCTTGCGGCTCCGGTGTCGAGCCAGACCTGCCGCTGGTTCGTCCGCTCGACGGCGTTCATGCTGGCGAAGGTCGACAGCAGCAGCCCGACGCCGATGGCGACCGCGGCAGTGATCATGGCCAGCCGGGCGAGGGCCTCCCGGCCGCCGCTGACCGCGAGGCGGAAAGCGAAGGCGATCACGAGGCGATCCACCCGGTCGTGAGCAGACTGGCCTTGCCGTCCCGGACGATGGCCTCCCGGTCGGCGTGCGCGGCGACCCGGGGCTCGTGGGTCACCAGGACGACGGTGGTGCCCTCCTCATGGGCCGCGTCCACCATCAGGTCCATCACCTGCTCGCCTGTCAGGGAGTCCAGCGCCCCGGTCGGCTCGTCGGCGAACAGCACCCTGGGCCGGGCCACCAGACCGCGGGCCAGCGCCACCCGCTGCGCCTGACCGCCCGACAGCTCCCCGGAGCGGCGCCGCTCCAGGCCGTCCAGGCCCAGCCGGGCGAACCAGGGCCGGGCCTCGGCGAGCGCGGCTGCCCGGCGCACGCCGGAGAACAGCAGCGGCAGGGCGACGTTCTCCTCGGCGGTCAACTCGGGGACGAGCTGGCCGAACTGGAAGACGAAGCCGAAGGTGCCGCGGCGCAGGGCGCTGCGCTCGGCCTCGTTCAGGGTGTCGATGCGGCGTCCGTCGAAGTGCACCTCGCCCGAGTCGGGGGTGAGGATGCCGGCCAGGCAGTGCAGCAGGGTGGACTTGCCCGAGCCGCTCGGGCCCATCACGGCGAACACCTCGCCGGCCTCGATGGCCAGGCCGGCGCCGCGCAGGGCGGGCGTCTCGCCGAAGGAGAGAGTGAGGTCGCGGGCCTCGATGAGGGCGGTCATGTGCGCACCGCCGCTGCCAGCGTATCCATCCGGGCCGTGGTCAGCTCGATCCATCGCAGGTCGGCCTCCAGATGGAACAGGCCGTGGTCGGCGAGCAGGGCGTCGATGATCGGGCCGGTGCGGCGCAGCCGGGTCAGCTCGTGCATCCGTTGCAGGTGGGCGGCCCGCTGGGTGTCGAGATACTGCTGGGCGTCGCGGCCGAGCATCAGGGCGAGCACGACTTTGGTGAACAGTACGGTCTGCAGATTGGGCTCAGGTGCCACCGGTTCGGTGAGCCAGGACTCGAACTCTGTCGCACCCGCCTCGGTGATCACGTAGCGCTTGCGCTCGGGGCCGACCCCGGGCTCCGCCTCGCCGGCGATGACCTTCCCGTCCCGCGCCAGCCGCCCGAGAGTTGTGTAGACCTGCCCGTACGGCAGCGGCTTGCCACGGTTGAAGAAGGCGTCGTAGTCGCGCTTGAGGTCGTAGCCATGGCTCGGCTCCCGCTCCAACAGCCCCAACAGGGTGAGAGGAACACTCATGCGAGGACCATACACCGCGGATATACTCTGAGTATATATCTGCCGAGAGTGGGTCGCCTCCCGGCTGACGGCTCGCGCGGCGGCGTGCGCGAGCCGGGCCTCGAAGCCCCCGGCGACATCGACGAACTCCAGCGCAGGGGCACCAGAGGGGCCCGACGTCACCTCCCGCTCCTGGTGCCGGGCAAGGACGCCGGAGCATGGCCCGTCGTCCGTGCCGTCCTCGACCCGCGGGTGCGGGGAGGGCAGCTGTGGGGGCCGCGGGTCTTCGGGCCGCGTGGCACACCTCGGCGTGAACCCGTCCCCGCTCACATGGCCGCACCGGCCGTCGCCGCTGGCCTGTGGGCCGCCGGCGGGGAGCTGGTCGGCGCCGATCCGCACCTCGGCTTTCGGTGACCGGCCCCGACGGTCCACCCGCCCGCCCCGAGCGCCGCTGCCCGTCGCTCTCGCGGACCCCGCAAGGTCCGCGCGGTGGCCCACCACCGCGCAGGCGCAGGTCCGCCTTCCCGGCGATCAGGCCCGCGTCCAGTCCTTCGCGAGGAGGCCGAGGACGGCTTCGTCCGCGTATGCGCCGTACACCCAGGCGGAGCGCCGAAGCGTGCCCTCCCGCGTGAACCCGGCCCTGGTCGCCGCCGCGAGCATCGGGGCGTTGTCCGTGAGGGTCTCGATCTGCAGGCGCTGCAGCCCGCGTACGGCGAACCCGTACTCGCACAGCGTGTGCAGGACGTCGACGCCGAGTCCGCGGCCGCGGAACGCGGGGCGCAGGGCGATCCCGAGATGAGCCGTCCGGTTGTGCGGGTCGATGCCCCAGAGCAGGGCCTCTCCTGCCAGCTCCTGCGACTCCAGCTCGACGACGGAGAAGCACGCCGCCTCGTCCGACGGTCCGGTCACGGCGAAGGGGGAGTGCTCCGAGCCCGGTGGGACGGGCCGCCACGGGCGGGAGTCGGCGCGTGAGCGTGTGACCACGTCGTCGTACAGCTCGCGGTGGAGAACGGGGACGTCGCTCTCGTGCCGGGCACGCAGCCCGGTCTTCTCGCCACGTATCACGGGGCATTGCTATACGAGGGTCGGCGGCCGCTCAACCGGGTTTCCCCCTGGTCTCAAGCCGCGAGGGCCTCCGCCGCCGTGCCGTCGTCGCGCACGTCATCAGCGGCGCGACGGGGCTTGTCGGGGCCGGTGATACGGGCGCCCCCGGCCGCAGGAACGACCTCCGAGCGGGCCGTTCCCGCGGCCGGGAGCGTGCGGTCAGGGCCGGCCGTCGGCGGTGGGGAGGCCCACTCCGCCCAGGATGGTGAGGTCCGTGCGGCGCGGTGGGGACGCCAGCAGCGCGAGGACGTCCGCGGGGTCGGGACCGCCGGCGCGCGGCGGAGCGGCGAGGGCGGCCTGCGCACGGGCCTCGTCCTGCCAGACCTCGGTGACGTGCACCGTGTCCGGGTCCGCCGTGTCCTGGCTGATCAGGTAGATCTCACAGCCGGGGAACCCGTGCAGGCTCTCCGCGACCTCCAGCAGGACGGCGGCGAGTTCGCCGCCCTTGCCCGGGTGCGCGGTCATGGCCATCAGTCTGCCGATCATGTTCAGGCCAGGGTGGTGATGCAGAACGGGTGGCCGGCGGGGTCCAGCAGGACCCGCCAGCGGTCGGGCTGGGGCTGGGTCGGGGGCTCGGCAGCACCCAGGGCCAGCAGGTGAGCACGCGCGGCCTCCAGGTCGTCGACGCCGAGTTCGATGTGGGCCTGCTTCTCCTGGGCAGGATCGGGCCAGGTGGGACGCCTGTAGTCGGTCAGCCGGTTGAACCCCAGTCCGGCCGAGCCCTCCCGGCCGAGCAGGACGAAGTCGTCACTGGAGTAGGCGACGGGCAGGCCGAGGGCCTCGCCGTAGAAACGGGCCAGTTCGGCGGGGTCCGGGCAGTCGAACGTGACGGCCACGTAGCGGATCGCGGGTGCGGGTGTGTTTCCGGTGCTCATGGGGAGGACGCTATGACGGGACCAGGACAGGTTCGGTCCTGGTCATGCGGGACACTTCAGGATGTGATCAGCACATCCGCCCGCCTGCTGCGCCTGGTCTCCCTGCTGTCCGCACGGCCGTCGTGGACCTGCGGCGAGCTGGCCGGCCAGATGGCGGTCACCGAGCGCACGGTGCGGCGGGACGTCGCCAGGCTCCGGGAGCTCGGCTACGGAGTCGAGTCCGACCCCGGGCCATGGGGCGGTTACCGCCTCCGCGCCGGATCCCGGGTGCCGCCGCTGATCCTCGACGACGAGGAGGCACTCGCCGTGGCCGTCGGGCTGCGCGAGGCCGCGCTCAGCGGTGTTCTCGGCGGCGACCAGGCCGCGCTGTCCGCCCTGCTGAAACTGCGTCAGGTTCTGCCGCGCCGGATCGCGGACCGGCTGGGCGAGATGGACGCCGCCTTTGTGCACACGACAAGGTCCGACGCGCCGCAGATCGCGCCCGGCATGCTGCTGGAACTGGCCGGCGCGTGCCGCCGGGCGGAGCGTTGCCGCCTGTCGTACCGCGATCGGGAGGGGAAGGCCACGGTCCGGGAGGTCGACCCGTACCGCCTGGTGCATACCGGACGCCGTTGGTACTTCGTCGCGCGGGACGTGACGCGGGACGAGTGGCGTACCTTCCGGGCCGACAGAGTGGGCCGGATACAGCCGGCCGGGCGCCCGGTGGAGTTCATCGACCCACCTGACCCGGCCCTGCTCGTCTCCCGCTCCATCGCGACCGGGGCCTACCCGCTCTACGTGACGATCCGTCTCCCGCTGCCCATGGAGCAGGCGCTTCGGCTGATCCCGCGGACGGTCGGCACCCACCGCCCGGAAGGCCCCGGCGCCACGATCGTCGACATCGGCGGCCCCGACGCGGACGGGCTCGCCAGGTACCTCCTGAGCCTCGCCACACCCCTGCGGGTCCTGTCACCGGACGACGTACGGGAGGCTCTGCTGCGCCGCACCCGGGAACTGTTCGAGGACAACCTGAACGGTCGGCCCCGGTAGGGAGACGTCGCACGAGGCGGGGCCCTGCCGCGCGGTGCGGCCCTGAGCCGCGTCGCGGCGAAAACCCGTTGGCGGGTCACCGCGACCGCTGTTACCTTTCCGGAGGCCGTGCCGGAGACGAGGAGGTGGTACCCGTGAACGCAGTATCGACATGGGTGCTCCCCTTTGGGGTCGCGGTCGGGCGATAGGTCGTCCGGGAGCGCCGTTCACGCGCATCCCGAAAGGCACGACCATGCACTTCACTTCCGAACAACGCCTCGACGACGGCGTCCTCGAACGCGAATTCACCCTCGGCGAGATCCCCGGCACCCTGTGGACGCCGGAAGCCGCCGCACCGACCCCGCTGATCCTGATGGCCCACAACAACGGCCTGCCCAGGAGGGAACCCCGGCTCGTGGCCCGGGCCCGGCTCACCGCGGCGTACGGCTACGCGGTGGCCACCATCGACGCCGCCGGGTGCGGTGACCGGCCCCGTTCCGCCGACGACGAGCGGGCCCGCGCCGACCTCCACCGGGCGATGCGGGCCGGCGAACCGGTCGACGAGATCTTCGAGTCCTTCATCGGCCCGCTGGTCGAGAACGCGGTCCCGGAATGGCGGACCACCCTGGACGCCCTGCTGTCGCTGCCCGGGATCGGCGGCCCGGTCGGCTACTCGGGGTGGACGGCCCTCGGCATCCGGCTGGCGGTGGCCGAGCCGCGCATCGCGGCCGCCGGTTTCTTCGCCGGGGGCTACGTGCCCCGCGCCCAGCGCGAGGAGGCCCGGCAGGTCACCCTTCCGCTGCTGCTCCTGTTGCAGTGGGACGACGAGGGGAATCCACGGCAGCGGGCCCTGGACCTGTTCGACGCCTTCGGCACCAAGGAGAAGACCCTGCACGCCAATCTCGGCGGGCACACCGGCACCCCGTGGTTCGAGTTGGACGACACGAACGGGTTCTTCGGCCGGCACCTGAAGTGAGAACGGGCCGCGGCACGGCCCCGAGCCCGGCCCCGGACCCGGCTCAGCGGATGCGGGCCACTCCCGCGTAGATGCCGCTGCCCTCCGGGTCCGGGGCCGGGGTGGTGAACCACTCCGTCGCCGTGACCAGGCCGGGGGATACGAGGTCGAGGCCGTCGAAGAAGCGCTCGACCTCGGGGCGGGTGCGGAAGGCGAGCCGGATACCGCCCTTGGCGTACTCGGCGACGACCTGTTCGACGAGCTCCGGGAACAGGTCGGACGCGGCGTGCGAGAGGATCAGGTAGCTGCCCGACGGCAGGGTGTCGACGAGGGCGCGGACGATCCCGTGGGCACCCTGCTCATCGCTGATGAAGTGCATCAGGGCGATGAGGGAGAGAGCGACCGGGCGGTCGAAGTCCAGGACGTGCCGGGCGTGCCGGACGATCGCCTCCGGGTCACGCACATCGGCCTGGATGTAGTCGGTCGCCCCCTCCGGGCGGCTGACCAGCAGCGCCTCGGCGTGCCGGAGGACGATCGGGTCGTTGTCGGTGTAGACGACCTTGGCCGACGGCACGAGGTTCTGCACGATCTGGTGCAGGTTCGGCTCGGTGGGGATTCCGGTGCCGATGTCCAGGAACTGGTCGATGCCCTGCTCGGCGAGCCACGCGGCCGCCCGGTGCATGAACTGGCGGTTCTGCCGGGCGGCGTCCCGCGCCTCGGGCGGCAGCTTCTCACCGACGGCCTCGTCGACCGGGTAGTTGTCCTTGCCGCCGAGCAGCCAGTCGTAGACCCGCGCGGGGTGTGCCCTGCTGGTGTCCAGCGGCAGAGACGGCTGTGGGTTGGTCGGCATGGCAACTCCATCGCGCCAGGAGAGACGGTGAGAGACCGCAGTCGTGGTGATCGTACTCCGCAGGCTCATCTGCCCTGCACACGGCGCGACTTGGGCCCCCGGCGGGCGGCTGGGCGGTCAGAGAGTGAGGAGTTCCTCGTAGAAGCCGCCGAACCGCCGCTGTGGCGTGAGGAGATGGATCTCCAGGATCCAGTGGCAGGTGCGGCCCGCCTTGTCGGTGCGGCGCAGCGGGGTGTCGTTGGCGGGCGTGATGTACGACTCGACGTCGGCGCCGTCGATCGTCTCGTGCGGGAACTCACCCACCAGATGCCCGGCGTGCCAGCCGCCCAGCTCCCAGCCGGCCTCGGCGGCGAGGCGGGCGACCTCGGCGTACAGGGCGGCGCCCGTGATCTTCGGGTCGGCCTCGAAGAACCGCCGGCCGGCGGCGAACACCCGGGGCAGGTCGGCGCGGAGCCGGTGCTTGACCGGGTCGTCGCCGAGGACGAAGGTACGGCCGAAGTCGGCCTCGTACTCCTCGAAGATCGGCCCGAAGTCGGCGAACGCGATGTCGTCGGTGCCGATCACCCGGTCCGGCGGGTTCTCCTTGTACGGCAGGACGGTGTTCGGACCGGAGCGCACGACCCGCTTGTGCCAGTGCCGGGTCGTGCCGAACATCTCGTTCGCCAGGTCCCGGATCCGGTCGCTGACCGCCCGCTCCCCCTCGCCGGCCGCGACGAGCCCGCGCTTCTCTGTCTCCGCGAACAGCAGTACGGCCTTGTCCTGGGCTTCCCGCAGGCGCGCCGCCCGCGTGGGTTCGTCATCCGCCATGGGGCGAACCTAGTCAGCCCCGGTCGTCACCGGCAACGGAGTTCAGCCGGTGAGCCGATCCGGCGCCGGAGCCGCTAACTTGAGAACCGGAGTCGTCACAAACTCCGCAAAACCACCCTTTCCCTCTCCCTGAGGCGGCCCGTCATGAGCCTGAGCATCCGCAACCAGATCCCCGGCACCGTCACCGCCGTCACGCCGGGCGAGGTGATGGCGACCGTGAGGGTCCGGCTCGACGGCGGCCAGGAACTCACCGCCGCGATCACCCTGGAGGCGGTCCGGGAGCTGGGGCTCGCCGAGGGTTCGGCCGTACGGGCGATGGTGAAGTCCACCGAGGTCGCGCTCGCCACCGGCCGCCTGCCGGGCGTGTCCATCCGCAACCAGTTGCCCGGCACGGTCAGCGACGTGGCCACCGGCGGTGCGATGGCCACGGTCAAGGTGGCCGTGGACGGAGGTCAGGACCTCACCGCGGCGATCACCAGGGACGCGGTCGGCGACCTCGGCCTGACGGCCGGGGCGCCGGTCGTGGCGCTGATCAAGGCGACCGAGGTGTCCCTCGCGACCGCGTGACCTGGTGGCCGCGTGCGGATGCCCCGGTCACCTCTCGCCGTGCTGGCGGCGGATCCTCGCGGCCACCTCGTTCTCCTCCGTCTCCCACCAGGGGCGGACCCGCTCGGCGGAGGGGGCGGAGGCGGGGCCGGGAGCCGTGGCGGACGGGGAAGCCTGGGCGGGGGCGGGGACCCTGGCCAGCTGTTCGTCCAGGTGACGGTCGAGGGCCGCCGCCTGGACGCGTTCCGCGCGCGCCCACTGGAACAGGATCGCCAGCAGGAACGGCAGGGCGACCAGTTCGGCGATGCTCAGCATCGCGCCGCCGCCGATCTGCTGGTCCTGCCGGACGTCGGGGGCCCAGGACGGGTGGTGGTGCAGATACCAGGCGCCGGCGATCAGCGTGCCGTGGGTCATCACCACGACCCCGGGGACCGCGTCGATCACGCCGTCCAGGAAGACCAGGGCCGCCCGCACCGGATGGGTGCACCAGGCCGGCAGGGTCTCCTCCCGGGTCAGGACCGGTACGACGAAGAGGCAGCCCGCCGCCAGCAGGTGCAGATACATCAGCTCGTGCAGCCAGCCCACCCGCAGCGCGGTGGCGAAGTACGGGGTGAAGTAGATCGTCAGCTCGGTGGCGAGGACGAGCGCCGTGCTGACCAGGGGGAAGGTCAGGAGGCGGACCAGGCGGCCGGTCATCGCGCGGCGGACCCTCGCGGCCGCGTCCCAAGGCAGCGCCTCCGCCGCCAGCCGCAGCGGGTCGCCCAGGGCCAGGCCGAGCGGGGCCACCAGGTCGAGGAGGATGTTCTGCACGGCCGCGGGCCAGAACAGCACGTGGTCGTAGACGGCCAGCGACGACATCGTCGCGACGACCAGCGCGCCCAGGCCCAGCACCGCGAAGGCGGCGGTCCGGCCCGCCGGCCAGGACCCGCCCCCGCCGCGCACGCGCCGCACGCCCCAGCCGTACAGCCCGCCCAGGACCAGGACCAGCAGCAGCGCCGGCACGTCCAGCTGCCACGACGTCAGCAGCCGGCCCACGGTCAGCTCGGCCATCGGGCTCACCCTCCTTCGTCCACTGCGCGACGCTATACCCGGCCTGCCCGGCGTCCGCGGCGGGGTTCCGTGCACAATCGGCGGGATCACCGACCGGTGGTCGAACGATGACCGGCTGGTCATCGGCACGGTTCTCAGGGTGGGGATACATGTTCGGAAAGCGACTCCTGGTGAGCGGAACCATCGCGATTCTGATCGGCACGCTCGGTGCGTGCTCCGGGGGCGGAGGGGGCGGAGGCGGCGAAGGGGACGGTGTCGACACCGGCGTCAGCTACGGACAGGACGACACGAGCACCGGGACCGACAGTTCCGGTGGCGCCTCCTCCACCCGGGACGACACCGTCCGCGGACTGAAGGACACCGTCCGGCACGTCACCGCGAAGACCACCCGGGCCACCCGGCCCCGCCTGGTCCGGAAGTGCTCCACCACCACGCACCGGGTCCGGCACACCTCCAGCAGCAGCACCCGCGGCAGACGTACGACCCGTACCTGGTACACGACCGAGCGGTACCGGTCCTGCACCAAGGTCCGCAGCGGCACCGAGACCTACCGGAAGACCGTGCGCACCGAGAAGTGGTGCGTGAAGCTGGACGACGTGAACGGCGACAAGCGGCGGGACGACGTCTGGTACCGGGTCAGCAGCTCGGCCTACGGCGCCGCCCGGACCGCGGACGACCGCGCCCGGCTGGAGTTCGTCCCGGCCGCCGAGGGGTGCTGAACCGCCCGGCCGCCCCCGCGTCACAGTTCCGTGCCGGGCCGAGGTGAACCTTGTTCACCTTCGTCCGGCCGTGCTTAAAGTGATCAACGCGGCCCGCGGATGCCGACCACCTCCGCCGCCGCACAGGGGAGACGGGAAGACACAGGGGGCTTCGTCATCATGGGGGAACGATTCGCCATGCCTCGGCGCGTGCCGGCACGGCCGGTCGCCGCGCTGCTGGCCGCCGTCGGGGTCGTGGCCGGGGTGCTGGTCGGCAGGCCGGGGCTGGAGTCGGTGGCGGGGTGCGGGACCTCGGGGGACCTGTATCCGTCGCAGACCGCGAGGGACTGGGTGTCGTACGCCGATCACGTCGTCGTCGCCAGTCCGGCCGGGGAGCGGGAGACGAACCGGCGGACCTACGCCAAGGGGCCGGTCGCGTACGCGACGGACCGGCTGGTGGGCTTCCGCACCGACAGCAGGCTGTGGTCGCGCCCCTCGCCCCGGCACGCCCTCGGCTCCGCCTTCGACATGGTCGCCCCCGGCTGGGAGGTCTACCGGTCCAGCGGCACCCGGGTCGCCGAGATGGCCACCGACGCGCCCCGCCTCCAGGCCGGCCACACCTATCTGCTCGCCCTGCGCCGGCACGAGGGCGGCTGGGCGGTCCTCGGCGAGGGCGGAGCCGTGCCCTTCGACGACCAGACCGGGGACCAGGGCGAGTGGTGCGGACGCGTGCTGAGCAAGGAGGACGTCGCCGAGGGCGAACGCTTCTCCCGGCACGACGACCACAGCCTGGAGAAGGCACTGCTGGGACAGGACGAGCAGGCCGTCAAGAACGCCCTGGACCGCGCGGGCGGCGCCGACCGCGGCTGACCCCCGTCCCCCACCCGTTCACATCCGGCCACGTCGCCGGCTCACCCGGCCGGGCGGCGGCATGACCGCCCCGCCCCGCACGACCGCGCCCGGCCCTGCCGAACTCCCCCCGCCCGGCCGCCTCCTGAGCGGTGCGGGCGCCGCGCGGGAGGCGTCCCGCCCGACCCTCCAGTACACAGGCACCCACACCTCCCCCACCGAAATGGCGTGAACAGTTCACCTCTTCTCCACATTCAACGCGCTGGTGCGCAAGGAACCGGCCATTGACTCTGGGGCGCGGCACCCCGATCCGGAGCCGTGTGGGGAGAATCGCTTCGTAGAGGGGGGCACAGTGGTGTCCGCGCTCAAGGGTTCCGCCGGAGCGGAATCCGAAAGACCCGTGCCCAGGCGGCCGTCGCCCGCCCGGGGGCTCGGGGACCGGATCTTCCGGGTCCAGTTGACGGCCTCCGGCGTCATCGTCCTCGCCATCATGGCCGCCGTAGGGCTGTTCCTGCTGCTCCGGGCCGGGCAGGCCCTGCGCACCAGAGGGATCTGGGGCTTCCTCACCACCGCCGAATGGCAGCCGGACGTGCACCGCTTCGGCATCGCGGCCGTGCTCACCGGCACGCTGTTCATCGCCGCCGTGGCCGTCACGATCAGCGTGCCGCTGGCCCTCGGGACCGCCCTGTTCATCTCGGACGTCGCGCCCCGCCCGCTGCGCCGCACGCTCGTCTCCATGGTCGACCTGATGGCCGCCGTGCCGTCCGTGGTCTACGGCCTGTGGGGGCTCTTCTTCCTCCAGCAGCACGTGATCGGGCTGTCCCGGTGGCTGTCGGACTGGTTCGGGTGGATCCCCTTCCTGCACGTCGACGGCACCCAGCCGGGCGAACCGCTCGCCTCCCAGAGCGTCTACACCGCCTCCACCTTCGTCGCCGGCATCGTCGTGGCCCTGATGGTCGCGCCGATCCAGTGCTCGGTGATGCGCGAGGTGTTCGCGCAGGCGCCGGCCGGTGAACGCGAGGGCGCCTACGCGCTCGGCGCCACCCGCTGGGGCATGATCCGCGCGGTCGTGCTGCCGTACGGCATGGGCGGGATCATCGGCGGCACCATGCTGGGCCTGGGCCGGGCCCTCGGCGAGACCATCGCGGTCTACCTGATCATCTCCCCGGTCTTCACCATCCAGCCGCACATCCTTCAGACCGGCTCGAACTCCGTCTCCTCCCTCATCGCCCTGCACTACGGCGATGCCTCCGCCTTCGGCATGTCGGCGCTGATGGCGGCGGGCCTGGCGCTGTTCCTGCTCACCCTGGCGGTCAACTTCACCGCCTCCTCGATCGTGGCGCGGTCACGGTCCGGCGCACAGAGCGAGGCGTGACGATGACCGTCGTGGACCTTGAGAAGGGCGCTCCCCAGGGCGCCCCGCAGGACGCGCCGCAGGGCGCCCCCGGGAACGCCGCCGCGGGCACTTCCGCGGACACCGCCGCGGTCACCGCGCTCCCCGACGTGCCGCGCCGGATCGGCGGGGTCACCCGCTCCGGTGTGCTGTCGGTGTTCGGCGCCGCCGCCTCCGGGCTGTGCGTCGCCGTCCTCCTCTTCGGCGAACTCGCGCCGTTCTCCGGGGCATTGGGGTTCTTCGTCACCGCGTACCTCTCTTTCCTCGGCATCTACGCGGTGTTGACAGGACTTGAGGAGAACGGGCAGGCGGTACGGGACCGGGTGATGACCGTCGTCCTGTGGTCCGCGGGCGGGCTGATGTTCGCCGCGCTCACCATGGTCCTGGGCTTCACCGCGTGGCGCGGCCGGGAGGCCCTGCCGCACGCCAACTTCTTCACCCAGGACATGCAGGCGGCGGGCCCGCTCGACCCGCTGACCAACGGCGGCATCGCACACGCCATGCTCGGCACGCTCATCATGATCGCCATCGCGCTGGCGATCACGGTGCCGCTGGGTCTGGCCTGCGCGGTGTACCTCAACCAGATACCCGGCCGCTTCTCCCGGTTCGTCCGCACGATCGTCGAGGCGATGACCGCGCTGCCGTCCATCGTGGCCGGCCTGATGGTGTACGCCGTCTGGATCCTCAACCTCGGCATGCAGAAGTCGGGTCTGGCGGCCGGCTTCGCGATCAGTGTGATGATGCTGCCGATCGTGATCCGCGCGGCGGACGTCGTGCTGCGCCTGGTCCCCGGCACCCTCACGGAGGCGTCCGAGGCGCTCGGCGCGCCGCGCTGGCGGACGGTGTGGCACGTGGTCCTCCCCACCGCCCGCTCCGGCCTCGCCACCGCCGTCATCCTCGGCACCGCCCGCGGCATCGGCGAGACCTCCCCGGTCCTGCTCACGGCGGGCTTCACGGCGGCGCTCAACGCCGACCCGACGAGCGGCCCGATGGTCTCCCTCCCGCTGGCCGTCTTCAACTTCGTCAAGTCCCCCGAGCCCGCGATGATCGCCCGCGGCTTCGGCGCGGCGGCGGTCCTGATGGCCCTGGTCCTGGTCCTCTTCGTGATCGCCCGCGTGATCGGCGGCCGCGGTCCCGGCCACCAGAACAAGCGCCAGGCGAGAAGAGCAGCGAGGGCGTCCCGCCGGGACGCCACGAGGTTCGCCGAACTGCACACACCGGGGCTGGAGCTGTTCGAGACCGGTGACCGTGACAACGCCGGTGCGAGCAACGAGCCCGAGGGCGCGGGGCTGCATCGATCAGCGGGCGCGCCCAGCCACGACGCACCCGCGGCCGACAGCGGCGAGCAGTCCCCCGAGTACCACGCACCCGCACCCGCACCCGCCCACGGCGATCCCGCCCCGCAGGGGCCACCCGCACCGGACGACGAAACCCGCACGGGTGGTGCGGGTGGGAACGAAGACCTCGCAACAGGAGACAGTCACTGATGTCCAGCCCTGTCATCAACGCCCTCCGTCGGCTGGGCATCCTGGCCGCACTGATGGGCATCCTCGGGACCATCGCCGGCACCCCGGCCGTCGCCGACTCGTACACCCCCATCGCCGGCGCCGGCTCCACCTGGGCCGAGAACGCCGTCGACGAATGGCGTCGGGCCGTCAACCAGTACGGCATGCGCATCAGCTACGCCGGCACCGGCTCCTCCGACGGCCGCCGCCAGTTCCTCTCCGGCACCGTCGACTTCGCCGTCTCCGACATCCCGTTCCAGACGAACCCCACCGACGGCAGCGCGGCCGAACGCCCGGCGTCCGGCTCCTACGCCTACATGCCGATCGTCGCCGGCGGCACGGTGTTCATGTACCACCTCACCGTCAACGGCAAGCGGGTCACCAACCTCCGTCTCTCCGGCGACGTGGTCACCAAGATCTTCACCGGCGCCGTCAAGACCTGGGACGACCCGGTCATCAAGGCCGACAACCCGGGGCTGCAACTCCCCCACCGCACCATCGTCCCCGTCGTCCGCTCCGACGGCTCCGGCTCCACCGCCCAGTTCACGCTGTGGATGGCGAACCAGCACAGGTCGCTGTGGAACGCCTACTGCGCCAAGGTCGGCCGCTCGGGAGCGTGCGGGCAGACGTCGTACTACCCGACCGTCTCCGGCATGATCGCCCAGTCCGGTGACCTCGGCGTCGCCGGTTACGTCGCCCAGAACTACGGCGAGGGCGCGATCGGGTACGTCAACTACTCGTACGCACTGAACGCGCACTATCCGGTCGCCAAGGTCCTGAACCACGCGGGCTACTACACCGAGCCCACCCCGCAGAACGTGGCGGTCTCCCTCCTCAAGGCGAGGATCAACACGAACAAGAGCTCCGCGGACTACCTCACCCAGCAGCTCGACGGCGTCTACAACGACAGCGACAGGCGCAACTACCCGCTGTCCAGCTACTCGTACATGATCCTGCCGCTGAAGGTGCAGGGCACCTTCACCAAGGCCAAGGGCAAGACGCTCGGCGCGTTCTCGTACTACTTCATGTGCCAGGGCCAGCAGCAGGCGCCGAAGCTCGGCTACTCGCCGCTGCCGATCAACCTGGTGCAGGCCGGCTTCGACCAGATCCGCCGGATCCCGGGCGTGCAGGCGCAGAACATCAACATCAAGAACTGCAACAACCCGACGTTCACCGCCAGTGGCCAGAACAAGCTCGCGCAGACCGCGCCGTACCCGGCCGCCTGTGACAAGAAGGGCGCGGCGCCCTGCACCGGCGGCAGTGGCGGCGCCAAGTCCGGCTCGGGCAGCGGCAGCGGCGGCGGCTCCGGCACCGGCGGCGCCTCGGGCGGCACCGGCGGCACGGACGCCTCGACCGGCGGCGCCGGCGGCTCCGGCGGCAGCGCCCAGCCCTCCGTCGACCCCGACACCGGCCAGACCATCAGCCCCGGCGGCGGAACGGGCACCGGCACAAGCGCCGGCGGCACCGGTACGGCCGCCGACGGCACCGTCGCCCTCGCCCAGCCCGTCGCCGTGGCCACCGCGCACGGCTGGACCGGCACCCAGACGCTGATGCTGCTGGCCGCGGTCCTGGTCTTCGGCCTGCTCCTGCTGCCGTCGGTGGTCTCCCGCCTGGTCGGCAGCAGGGCGGGCGGCAACGGCACCACCGGCTCGGACGAGGGGAGCTCGCGATGAGACGCACCCGGATACGCAACGCGCTGATCCGCCTGCTCGCCGGCGCCACCGTCGGCGCCCTGGCCGGACTCGCGGTCGCCCAGACCGCTCCCACGGCCGCCGCGGCCACCGACTCGGCCGTGACCGTCTCCGGGCGCGGCGAGTTCAAGGACATGAAGTTCACGGTCTCCCAGACCAAGAACCTCACCAGCCAGGCCGTCACGGTCAGCTGGACCGGCGGCACCCCGACCACGTTCGCGGGCACGCAGTTCAACACGGACTTCGTGCAGATCATGCAGTGCTGGGGCGACGACGACGGCACGGTCCCGTCCAACCCGGGCCCGGCGCGCACCCAGTGCCAGTACGGCGGCTCCCCGACCACCGACCGCTCCAGCTGGCCGGGCAACGCCTACGACGACACCCGCCAGGTCTTCTACAGCGCCGACCCCACCAACTACGGCCAGGACAACCGGTACGGCGCGGCCAACCCGAACGCGCCGGGCGAGGTCCCCTTCAAGTCGGTCGACGGCACCACCGTCACCACCAACACCCAGAACAACCAGTTCTTCAACTACAACACCAGCAACGAGATCGATTTCGCCCGCACCAGCGCCAACGGCACGGGCCAGGAGTACTTCGAGGTCCAGACCGCCAACGAGGCGCCCCACCTCGGCTGCGGCGAGCCCGTCACCACCGGCGGCGTCACCAGGCCCCGCTCGTGCTGGCTGGTGATCGTCCCGCAGGGCCACCTGGACCTGGACGGCAAGCCGTACGCGGACAAGAGCCAGGTCAACGCGGGCTCCCCGGTCTCCTCCACCAACTGGGCGAACCGGGTCGCGATCAAGCTGGACTTCAACAGCGTCGGCACCAACTGTGCCCTCGGTGCCGACGAACGTCCCACCACCGGCAGCGAGCTGGTGGCCGACGCGATGACCAGCTGGCAGGCCCAGCTGTGCTCGTCCGGCAAGGTCTACAGCTACACCGAGCTCGGCGAGCCGGACACCCGGTCCCGGCTCAGCAACGACGGCTCCTCCGGGCTCGCCTTCACCACCCGCGCGCTGGGGGCCGACGCGAGCTCGGCCGCCCCCTCGGACACCACGACGTACGCGCCGGTCGCGCTCTCCGGCGCCGTGATCGGCTTCACGATCGAGCGGAGACCGAAGGCCGGCGCACCGGAGTCGATCGACAAACTCGCCGGCACCAAGGTCGAGTCGATCAAGCTGACCCCCCGCCTGGTCGCCAAGCTGCTCACCGAGTCGTACCGCAGCTCGCCCTGGGGAGCCGTGATCAGCGGCACCGCCGCCAAGGGCTACGGCTGGGCGAGGAACAACCCGGCGGGCCTGGCGAGCGACCCCGAATTCATCGCGCTCAACCCGGAGTTCGCGTACCTCTCGGTCTCCGAGACGCCGTCCACCGACACCGACCTGATGACCGCCCTCGGCCACACGGACACCGCCCGCGCGCTGTGGCAGTGGATCATCTCGGACAAGGATGCCCGGCAGTTCCTCGCCGGCGTCCCCGACGACGACGGGATGCGGGTCAACCCGTACTACAGCACCAACGCCGACCTGAACCCGACGGGCCTCGCCTTCGACCCGACGAACCTCGACGAGTACCCGAAGAGCGACCCGTGGTGCACGATCCCGCCCGGCACCGGCGCCACGCTCAAGCAGTGCATGACCGACTTCCACCCCTACGTCGAGGACATGCACTCCGGCGCCCTGCACACCCGGCGTGCCGACACCCTGTGGAAGTCGAGCTGGGACGCGCTCGCCAGCCCGCCTGCCTTCAAGAGCACCGGCCCGCAGACGGTCGGTTCCCGCTTCGTCATCACGATCACGGACGCGGCTTCGGCGGCCCGCTACGGCCTGCAGACAGCCAGTCTCCGCAACGCCGCGGGCACGTTCGTGGCGCCGGCCCCCGCCTCCCTGACCGCCGCCGCGAACAGCGCCGCCGGCAAGAACGTCGCCGAGATCACCCCGTCCGGCGCCACGGCGAAGAACGCCTACCCGCTCGCCCAGCTGGTCTACGCGGCCGTCCGGCCGGCCAAGATCAAGTCCGCCGCCCGCACGGACTACGCGGCCCTGCTGCAGTACGCGGCCGGCACCGGGCAGGTCAGCGGCGCCGACCCGGGCCGCCTGCCGGCCGGTTACGCACCGCTGTCCGAGAAGCTCCGTGCCCAGACCCTCAAGGCGGTCCAGGCGCTGCTGCACTACACCGGGCCGACCGCCGACGGCTCCGGCGGGCCGGCCGACGGCGGCGGCACCGACACCTCGGGCGGCGGCCCCTCCGGCACCACCGGGGTCGACGGCGGCACGACCGGCGGCGCCGGTACGGGCGCCGGAGGCGCCGGCGCGAGCGCCTCGCCCAGCGCGTCGGCGTCGTTCGACGGCGGCAAGGCGCTACAGACCACCGCGGCCGGCAACACCCCGGCCGACCCGGCCAACCCGCTGCGGTACGCCGTCCCGGTCGGGGCCGCGCTCGGTGCGGTCGCCGGGGCCGGTGCGCCCTTCGCCGGCGGCAACCGGCTGCGGCTGCCGCTGCGCCTCCCGCTGCCCGGCGGGCGGAGCGTGACCGTCGTACCCGAACTGCCGGAGCTGTCGCGCCGACTGCGGCGACTGCTCCCGTAACCCCCGAGCGCCCCGGCGCTCCCCACAGACCGGAGCACCACCCGGTGCTCCCGCAGACGGCCGCCCGCCCCGAAAGGCAGTCGGGGCGGACGGCTTGCACCACCCTGCCAGATCCTCTGGCAACACCCAGCTAGCTAGCTCTCGTCAGGAGACTCTCGATGCGCAATCTGCGCTCTTCGGCGGCGTTCGTCGCCGCGGCCGTGGTGGCCGGCGGCCTCGCCCTCGCCACCCCGGCGGTCGCCGACCCGGACGCCGGTGCCTTCCGCCAGCTGGTCGGCGTCGGCTCGGACACCACTCAGGACGTCCTCAACGCCCTCGCCGGCGACACCGTCAACGGCATCAGCTACGCCACCACCGCCGTGAAGGCGACGTCCGGTGCCCGCATCGCCTCCTACGACGCGATCGAGCCCGGCACCGGCTCCACGACGTCGAAGATCACCACCCGCACCGGCGGCCCCTCCTTCGCGCGCCCGAACGGCTCCGGCGCCGGCCGCAAGGCCCTGACCAAGTCGCTGACCGGCGAGTCCTGGCCGGACTCCAGCGGCGTCGCCATCACGAACCAGGTCGACTTCGGCCGCTCCTCCGGCGCCCCCTCCGGCTCGGGCACCGCGCTCACCTTCATCCCCATGGCGCGGGACGCCATCGGCGTGGCGGTGCGCGGCTCGGGGCTGGACACCCTGACGGTGCAGCAGCTGCACGACATCTACAACGGCACCCTCACCACGGTGAACGGCCAGACCGTGCACCCGAAGATCCCGCAGGCCAACTCGGGCACCCGCAACTTCTTCCTCAACGCGATCGGCCTGAAGGACAACGAGCTCACCTCGAGCGTCCAGGTCGTCCAAGAGAACCAGGGCAACGCCGCCCTCACCGAGGACGGCGCCGTCGTCCCGTTCTCCGTCGGTTCCTGGATCGCCCAGAACAACGGCGTCTCCCCCGACTACACCAAGACCTCCGTGACCAACGGCGGTCACCTGGCCGCGATCCAGTTCACGGGCGACATCGGCGGCACCAGCCCGGTGACGACGGTCAACGGCAAGCTCAAGCCCGTCACCGACTACTACGAGAACGCCACCTTCGGCCGCGACGTCTACAACGTCGTCCCGACCCGTGAGGTCGACACCACCAGCATCTTCTTCGACCAGGACGTGTACGACATCTTCGTCACCAGCGGCAGCCACACCGCCGCCCTGGCCTCCGACGACGCCGAGAAGGTCATCGCCTCCTTCGGCTTCGTCAACGAGTCCTACAACGGCTCCATCAACCTGGCCAAGCACGCCAAGCAGGGCGGCCTGGAGGGGTCGGGCATCGACACGAGCGTGCCCGCCGCGCCCACCCTGAAGACCACCGTGGGTGACGCGAGCCTGAAGCTGAGCTGGACCCCGAGCAGCATCGTCCCGGCCCTGCCGGTCACCGACTACCGCGTCACGCTGAAGGCCGCGGACGGCGCCGTCGTCGCCACCAAGGACCTCGCGGCCTCCGCCACGTCGTACTCCTTCACCGGCCTGACCAACGGCACCTACACCGCCACGGTCACCGCCAACAACCTCAGCGGCACCGGCGCCGAGGCCGCCTCGACCAGCACGGTCAAGTACACCAGCAAGACGACCGCCACCGCCGCCACCACCGCCTACGGCAAGACCCCCAAGGTCGCCGTCACCGTCGCCGGCTCGCACGGCGTCACGGCGTCCGGCAAGGTCACGGTGAAGGAGGGCTCCACCACCCTCGGCACCGGCACCCTGGACGCGTCCGGCAAGGTCACCATCGGCCTGTCGAACCACCTCAAGGTCGCCACGCACTCCCTGTCGGTCTCCTACGCGGGCAGCGCCGGCCTCAACGCGTCCTCGACGACCGTCTCCCTGAAGATCACCAAGGCCACGGCGTCGGTCGCCACCTCCGCCCCGACCTCGGTGAGCCACACCGCCAAGGCCAAGGTCACCGTCAAGGTCACCGCGACCGGCACCACCCCGACCGGCACCGTCCGCATCTACGAGGGCACCAAGGTCATCGCGACCGGCACCCTGAGCAGCGGCAAGGTCACCATCACCCTGCCGAAGCTGGCCAAGGGCAAGCACACCCTGCACGCCTTCTACGCCGGTTCCTCGACCGTGAACTCGAAGACCGGCGCCAACTTCACCATCAAGTCCACCTGACCGGCTGACGGGCCCGCCGGGAGCCTCGCACGGCTCCCGGCGGCCCTCACTCATTCCTCGAAGGAGGCGGGCCGCCATGACCGTCGCCGTACCGACATCCAGAGCTCTGGCTCCGGCCGTGCCCCGCAGGCCCGTCCGCAGCCTCACCTTCGTCCGCCACCTCTCGCGGGGCGGACTGCTCAGTCTCGCCGCCCTGCTGCTCGGCATCACCGCCCAGCTGCTGGTGTTCAGCGGCGCCCAGGAACACTCCGCCCAGCACGCCGACTTCGACCAGCTGCGCGAGCAACTCGCCCTCGGCACCGCCCCGGTGGCGCAGACCGGGCAGGACGGCAAGCTGCTGGCGCCCGGCACGCCGGTCGCGATCGTCGACGTACCGAAGCTGGGCCTGAGCCAGGTCGTCCTGGAGGGCACCGACTCCTCCGTGATGACGGACGGCCCCGGTCACCGCCGGGACACCCCGATGCCCGGCCAGGCCGGCACCAGCGTGGTGATGGGCCGGGCGGCGGCGTACGGCGGCCCGTTCGGCAAGCTCTCCCGGCTCGCCACCGGTGACACCTTCACCGTGACCACCGGCCAGGGCAGGGCGAAGTTCCAGGTCATCGACGTACGACGGGCCGGCGACCCGGCGCCGACGGCGCTGGCCCCGGGCAAGAGCCGGCTGGTCCTCATCACCGCCACCGGCCCCGCGTACATGCCCTCCGGGATCCTGCGCGTCGACGCCGACCTGGTCTCGGCGCCGTTCCAGACCCCGTCGGCCGTGATCCGGGCCGGCACCCTGCCGAGCTCCGAGGAGCCGCTGGCCCGCCCCTCCGGGGTGCCGTGGCCGCTGGTGATGTGGCTTCAGGCGCTGCTCCTGTGCGCCGTGGCCGCCGTCTGGACCTGGCACCGCTGGGGCCGCCACCAGACGTGGATCGTCTTCGCCCCGGTCGTCGCGGTGCTCGGCCTCCAGGTCGCGACGCGGACCACCGAACTGCTGCCGAACCTGCTGTGACCGAGGGATTGAGATGACCGAGACAGTCGAGATGACCGAGACAGTTCAGACGACCGGGACCGTTCAGATGACCGACACCGCCGTACTGCCCGCCGTCGTGGTGGACGGGCCCGCCCCCGCCACGCTCGAAGCCCGTGCCGTCTCCGCCTGGTTCGGCTCCCACCAGGTGCTCAGCCAGGTCTCGCTGACCATGCCCGCGGGCGAGGTGACCGCGCTGATCGGCCCGTCCGGCTGCGGCAAGTCGACGTTCCTGCGCACCCTGAACCGGATGCACGAGCTGATCCCCTCGGCGCAGTTCGGCGGTGAGGTGCTCTTCGAGGGCGAGGACATCTACGACCCGTCCTGGCGGCTGACCGACGCCCGCCGCAGGATCGGCATGGTCTTCCAGAAGCCGAACCCGTTCCCGGCGATGTCGATCTACGACAACGTGGTGGCGGGCCTGAAGCTGACCGGCACGAAGGCGGGCCGCCGCGAGAAGGACGTACTGGTCGAGGAGTCGCTGACCCGCGCCGGCCTCTGGAAGGAGGTCCGTGACCGGCTCCGCCAGCCCGGCGGCGCCCTGTCCGGCGGCCAGCAGCAGCGCCTGTGCATCGCGCGGGCCCTGGCGGTCCGCCCCCGGGTCCTGCTCATGGACGAGCCGTGCTCGGCCCTGGACCCCACCTCCACCCGCCGGGTCGAGGAGACCATCCAGGACCTGGCCGGCCAGGTCACGATCGTCATCGTCACCCACAACATGCAGCAGGCCCACCGCGTCTCCCAGCAGTGCGCCTTCTTCCTGGCCGAACAGGGCACCCCGGGCGGCATCGTCGAGCACGGCGCCACGGAGGACGTCTTCAACTCCCCGCAGGACCAGCGCACCGCGGACTACGTGGCGGGCCGGTTCGGCTGAGCCCGGCCACGGGGGTGGGCGTGGCACGGCGACACGGTGACGACCGTTCCGTGCCGTGCCGTTCCGTGCCGTGCGATGCCGTCATCACGGTGCACGCCGTCGTCGGCTGCGGGTGCGTCGGGCTGGTCGCGCAGTTCCCCGCGCCCCTTTGGGGCGCTCCTCGACCGGCGGCTGAACAGCGCCCCGCAAGGGGCGCGGGGAACGGCGCGACCAGCCACAGCAGCGCCGCACCCGTGGCCGCCGTCGTCACCCGTGCGGGCCACGGCGGAGAGCGCCGAACACGGCGGCGAATCCCCTGTCGCCTCCGTCGGCCCCTGCGCCCCCCGTGTTCACGCCGATGCGCCCGCTGACGCGAACAGGCGCGACCTGAGGCTTTCCGGACCCTACGTATTGTAGGTTCCCCATCGGCCACGGCGGTTCGTCAGCTCACGGGGGTACGCATGCAGGGCACGGACGCACAGGAGGCGCGGCGCAGCCTCGCCCCCACGGTGGCGGTGCTGGTGGCGAGTCTGCTGATCGCGGCGGTGGGGGTGTACGAACTGTCCGGCTTCGGGCTGCACAGCCTCGACCGGCGCCCGCACCTGTTCAGCGACGGGCTGGCGACCGGCGGGGTGATCGTCGCGGTGGTGGCGGCCGGGGCGGCGATCGGTAACCTGGCGTGGATGCTGGCGGCCCGGCGGCGGGCGGAACGGGAACGGGCGCAGGCCCCCGTACGTCCGTAAGAGACAGGACACCCTTTCACACCGTATTCCGTACGACGGTGGATCACTCCCCCGTCTCCCCCCGCTACCCTACGGACTGTAGGGTCAGCCCTCCGCCAATCCGCTCCCCGTCCCCAAGGTGACCGGTCCCCATGCCCGCACAGCCCTCGACCCTGATCCCACGGCGCGTGTCCGCCGCATTCCGCGCCCCCGCCGGCGCCTCCGGCGACGCGCTGCGCAGGCGGGCCGCCGACTTCACCGTCTGGTACCTGCGCGTGATCGCCGTACTGAACATAGTGGCGGTGATGTCGCTCCCCTTCCGCCACGAGGTCGACGAGCACAACAACGGCCGCCTCACCCTGCACCTGCACCGGCAGCACGCGCACCACTCCGGCCAGTTCTTCACCCCGTACCTGGCCACGGCGGGCCTGGTCTCGGCCGCCCTCGCCATCTTCTTCGTCCTGGTGATGCGCCGCCGCAAGCGCGCGGCCTGGGTGGTCAACCTGCTCCTGTCCGCCCCGCTCTTCGCCCTCTACGTCCTCGCCCTCACCCAGCACGAGTACCGCGCCCACGCCTTCAACTGGGTCTCCGCCGCCGTCACCGGCCTCTTCGTGGCCGCGCTGCTGATCAGCCGCCGGGAGTTCAACGCGGTCGGCGACCCGTCGAACCCGAAGACGGCGCTGGCGGTGGGGGCCGGCGGCGTCCTGGTCACCGGCGGCCTGGGCACCCTCCTCGTGCACGCCACGAACAAGCTGCCCGGCGCCACCCTGCCCGACGAGATCGCCTACACCCTCCTGCGGGGCATCAGCGTCGGCCCGCTCGCCGACCACGTCACCGCGGTCCACGCGCCCCGCTGGACCGACATCATCATCAACATCCTCCTCGCGGCCGCCTTCTGCCTCGTCCTCTACGCCGGTTTCCGCTCCCCGCGCGGCCGCCGCCTGCTCAGCGCGGAGGACGAGTCCCGGCTGCGCGGCCTGCTGGACAAGCACGGCGCCCGCGACTCCCTCGGCTACTTCGCGCTGCGCCGGGACAAGATGGCGATCTTCTCCCCCACCGGCAAGTCGGCGGTCACCTACCGCGTCGTCGGCGGTGTCAGCCTCGCCTCCGGCGACCCGATCGGCGACCCGGAGGCGTGGCCCGGCGCGATCGACGCATGGCTGACGGAGGCACGGCGCCACGCGTGGACGCCCGCCGTCATGGGCGCGAGCGAGGAGGCCGGGACCGTCTACGGCCGCCACGGCCTGGACGCCCTGGAACTGGGCGACGAGGCGATCGTCGACATCGCCGACTTCACCCTCGAAGGCCGCGCGATGCGCGTCGTCCGCCAGGCCCACAACCGCGTGCGCCGGGCCGGCTACACGGTCCGCATCCGCCGCCACGAGGACATCCCGGCCGACGAGATGGCCATGCTCATGGAGCGGGCCGACCACTGGCGCGACGGCGCCACCGAACGCGGCTTCTCCATGGCCCTCGGGCGCCTCGGCGATCCGGCGGACGGCCGCTGCGTGATGCTGGAGTGCCGGGACGCGAACGACACCCCCCGCGCCCTCCTCAGCTTCGTCCCCTGGGGCGAGCACGGCCTCTCCCTGGACCTGATGCGCCGCGACCGCGACTCCGAGAACGGCCTGATGGAGTTCATGGTGGTGGAACTCCTTCTCCGCGCGGCCGAGTTGAAGGTCGACCGGGTCTCCCTGAACTTCGCGATGTTCCGCTCGGTCTTCGAACGCGGTTCCCGCCTCGGCGCCGGCCCGGTCCTGCGCCTGTGGCACACCACCCTCACCTTCTTCTCCCGCTGGTGGCAGATCGAGTCCCTGTACCGCGCGAACGCCAAGTACCGGCCGGTGTGGGAACCCCGCTACATCCTCTTCACGAAGACCAGCGACCTTCCCCGCATCGGCCTGGCGAGCGCGCGGGCGGAGGGGTTCCTCACGCTTCCCTGGGGGACCTGACCGGGGCCGCGGCGGGCGCTCGGCCACCGCCTGCTCCCGCCTGCTCCCGCCTACCCCGCCGGCTCCGCCTGCTCCGCGCCGACCGTCCGCAGTGCCGTCACCACCAGTGTCCGGGCCACCGCCACCACCTCCGCCACCGACACCCGCTCCTCCGCGCTGTGCGCCACCCGTACGTCCCCGGGCCCGTACTGGAGCGTCGGGATCCCGGCCCCCGTGTACAGCCGCAGGTCGCTGCCGTAGGGCGCCCCGCGCTCCCGGGGCCGGGACGCCCAGCCGTTGGCGTCGGTGCAGGCGTCCCGCACCACCGCCCGCAGCGGATGCCCCTCCTTCAGCCGCCCGCTCGCGAACTGCCCGCCCGGCCAGGTCACCGTGGCCGGGTGCTCCCGCAACCACGGGTCGGCCGCGCACACCTCGGCCACGCACCGCTCCACCTCGGCCCGCGCGTCGGCCGGTTCCTCGCCCAGCCGCACCCCGAGCCGCCCCTCGGCGATCAGCAGGTCCGGCACACTGCTCGCCCAGTCGCCCGCGCGCAGGGTGCCGACCGAGAGGGCGTACGGGATCGGGTACTCGGCCATCAGGAGATCGGGGTCGCGGTTGCGGGCCCGCTCCAGCTCGGCCAGCGCCCGGTGGATCGCGAGGTAGCCGTCGATCGCGCTCACCCCGGCGTCCCGCGAGCTGGCGTGCGCCGCCTTCCCCGGCACGGTGAGCCGGAAGGTCAGCGCCCCCGCGTTCGCCGTGATCAGCGTCCCCGCCGTCGGCTCGGTGATCACGCAGGCGTCGCCGTCGTACCCCCTGCGCAGGGTGCCGAACGCTCCCAGCCCGCCGTCCTCCTCCCCCACCACGAAGTGCAGGGCCAGCCGCCCCCGCAGCCGCACCCCGGCCGCCCGGATCGCGGCCAGCGCGGCGAGGTGCGCCACCAGCCCCGCCTTCATGTCACACGCCCCGCGCCCGTGCACGACATCGCCGGTCACCCTCGGCACGAACGGATCGCCCGGCCAGGCGGCCGGGTCCCCCGGCGGTACGACGTCCACGTGCCCCTGGAGGATCAGCGTCGGCCCGTCGCCGTCCCCGGGCGTCCGTCCGACCAGCCCCCATGCCTCCTCCCGCGCCACCTCCATGCCCGGGAACTCGGGGTCGGCGAGCAGCGCCGGCAGGTCCATGGACCACAGGTCGACGTCCAGTCCCAGCCGCTCCAGGCGACCGGCCAGCAGGTGCTGGAGCTCCGACTCCGCGGCACTGCCGGTGATGCTCGGCACCGCCATCAGCTCCAGCAGCATCCGGCCCACGGCCGCCTCGTCGACGCAGCCGAGGGCCGCGGCCTCCTGATCGGTCAGCATGAGTTCCTCCCCGCAGTCACCCGGTGCCCCGATCATCACCCCACCGCCGGGGATACGTCACCACCCGGCTCTGGGCCTGTGCGGCCTGGGCGGTGGGCGGTAGGCGGTAGGCGGTAGGCACGGTCACGCGGGAGGCGGTACGCAGCACGTAGTCACGCGGCACGCAGCACGTAGTCACGCAGCACGCAGCACGCAGCACGCAGCACGCAGCACGCGGTACTCGGTACGCAGCACGCGATCACGCAGCACGCGATCACGCAGCACGCGATCACGCAGCACGCGATCACCTGGCACCCAGCCACCCAGCCACCCGGCACCCGGCACCCGGCACCCGGCACCCGGCACCCGGCACGCGATTACGCGGCTAAACCGCGAGGTCCCCCGCGGGGGCCGCCGGCGACGAGCCCGCCGCCCACCGTGAACCCGATCACCGCGCCGCCGCCCTCCCGGCGGAAGGCGAAGGGGGCGCCGCCGTGGGCCATGGCGACCTCGCGGACGATGGAGAGGCCGAGGCCGGAGCCGGGCAGGGAGCGGGCGTCGGCGGCGCGGTAGAAGCGGTCGAAAATACGGATCAGGTCGCCCTCCGCGATGCCGGGGCCGCGGTCGAGGACCTCGACGCGGACCGTGCCCGGCCGGGCGGGGCCGGTGACGCTGATCTCGATGGGCGCCTTGCCGTCCCGGTCGAACTTGGCCGCGTTCTCGACGAGGTTGGAGATGGCCCGCTGGAGCATGCCGGGCCGGCCGTCGGTCGTCGTGTCGCCGGCCACGCGCAGGACGATCTCGCGGCCCGTACGGCGCCGGGCCAGCCCGGCCACGTCCTCCGCGATGTCGGCCAGGTCCACGTGCTGCGGCGGCTCGTTGTCGGACTGCCCGGCCGCGAGGTCGACCAGCTCGTTGACCAGGTCGGTCAGCTCGCGCGCCTCCTGGCCGAGGTCGGCGACGAGTTCGTCACGGGTCGCGGGCGGGAGTTCGTCGATCCGGCGGAGCAGGGAGATGTTCGTCCGCAGGGAGGTCAGCGGGGTGCGCAGCTCGTGGCCCGCGTCCTGGACCAGACGCCGCTGGTCCTCCTCCGACTGCGCGAGCCGGCCGAGCATCCGGTCGAAGGCGCGGCCCAGCCGGCCCACCTCGTCCAGTCCGGTCACCGGGACCTGGATGCCGAGTTGCCGGGTGCGGGCCACGTCCTCCGCCGCCGACGTCAGGATCACCAGCCGGCGGGTGATGCGCCTCGCCAGCCACCAGCCGAACAGCCCGGCGGCCACCACCACGGCCGCCATCAGCAGCAGCGTCCGCTGCTGGAGCGCCTGCAGCAGGTCCTCGGTGTCGCTGAACTCCTGGGCCACCTGCACCGCGCCCCGGCCGCCGCCGAGCGCGACCGTGGCGATCCGGAACAGGTCCTCGCCGGCCTGGACATCCTTGTGCTGGACCGTCTTCCCGGCCTGTGCGGCGGTGGCGGCGGCCCGGTCCGCCGTGGTGACGGGCAGCACCGGGGTGCCGTGGTCGACGATCTCGCCCCGCGCGCCGAGCACCTGGACGTCGGTGCGCGCGGGCCGGACCAGATCATGGCCGGGCTGGGAGGAGGAGAAGTCCTCCGGCACCATCCGGTGCTGCTTGACCTCGTCCTGGACGTCGGAGACGACCTGCGTGAACACCGACTGCTGGTCGACGCGGACCAGCCGGGCGGCCGCGTTGTACGACAGGATGCCGACGACGATCGTGACGACGGCCGTGACCGCCGCGAAGGAGACGACGAAGGTGGTGCGCAGGGAGACCAGGCCCGGCCGGCGCCGGGCCAGGACCCGGGTGAGCCGCTCCAGCCGCTGGAGAAGGCCCACTCAGTCCTCCCGCAGCACGTAACCCACGCCCCGGACGGTGTGGATCAGCTGCGGGGCGCCGGGCTCGTCGAGCTTGCGGCGCAGGTAGCCGACGTAGACGGCGAGGTTCTTGGAGCCGGGGCCGAAGTCGTAGCCCCAGATGCGGTCGTAGATCGTGGAGTGGTCGAGGACGATGCCGGCGTTGCGCGCGAGCAGCTCCAGCAGTTCGAACTCGGTGCGGGTCAGCTCCAGCTCGCGCTTGCCGCGCCAGGCCCGGCGGGCCTGGAGGTCCATCCGCAGACCGGCCGCCTCGACCTGCCGGTCGGAGATCAGCGGCTCCCGGCCGGGCTCGGCCGCCGTGGCGGCGCCGGTGCCGGTGCCGGTGCCGCCGCCGGTACCCGGGCCGGTGCCGGTGGTCACGGGCAGGGTACGGCGCAGCAGCGCCCGCAGCCGGGCGAAGACCTCCTCGACGTCGAAGGGCTTGACGACGTAGTCGTCGGCGCCGGCGTCCAGGCCCGCGATCCGGTCGGCGGTCTCCACCAGCGCGGTCAGCATGAGGATCGGGGTGCGGTCCCCTTCCGCACGCAGGACGCGGCAGACCTGGAGGCCGTCGATGCCGGGCATCATCACGTCGAGGAGGAGGACGTCGGGGCTGGTGCGGTGGGCGTGCGCGAGTGCTTCCACACCGTCCGCGACCGCCGTCACCTCATAACCCTCCAGGGTGAGGGCCCGCTCCAGGGCATGGCGGATGGCGCGGTCGTCTTCGGCGAGCAGCACAGTCTGGGGCACGCCCCCAGTCTGCCAAGGCCTCCGGCGGTTCTGGCGTGGTGAGCGGGCCTACGATCACCCTTTTTACCTGCCTCTCACCGTCACAGAGGCAACCGGGAGGGGGGCCGGATCATGGGCGACGGGGCGGGGATGGCCGGGGGGCGAGGTACCGGATCTTGGGGGGGCGAGTGGGGGGTGGGGAGTTGAGGATGAGTGTCGGGTGCGGGCCGGTGTGGGCTGGGTGCGCAGTTCCCCGCGCCCCTGACGGGGCGCTGCCCAGCCGTGTCTTATACAGCCGCGGGCAGTCGTGCCTCCCCCAGTGCCTTAAGGGCCTGGGAGGTGCCCCCAGGGCGATGGGGGTCCCCCCGCGCGAGCGAAGCCGAGCGTGGGGGAGGGTGGGCGCGGGCGGCACCCTGCCGGCGCCGGTAAGCGTCCCCACCCGCGGCCCCCTTGGCCCCGGCCCGCCTCAGCTCGCGCCCAGCCTCGCCAGTTGCTCCGCGAAGGGGACCACCGGCAACTCCTCCGGCTTGTCGCGGCCGGCCGCGGTCAGCCCCGTCATCAGCGCGGCCAGCTCCCCCGCCGCCCGCTCGACGCGGCTCTCCAGGCCCTCCGCACCCCAGTCCTCCGACGCCGCGTACACCGCTGTCGGCACGACCACCGCCCGCAGGTACGCGAACAGCGGCCGCAGCGCGTGCTCCAGCACCAGCGAGTGCCGTGCCGTACCGCCGGTCGCCGCGATCAGCACCGGCTTGCCCGCCAGCGCGTCCTTGTCGAGCACGTCGAAGAACGACTTGAACAGGCCGCTGTAGGAGGCCGTGAACACCGGCGTGACCACGATCAGGCCGTCCGCCTCGGTCACCGCTTCCAGGGCCGCCGCGAGCCTGCGCCCGGGGAACCCGTTCGTGAAGTTGTGCGCGATCTCGACCGCGAGGTCGCGCAGCTCCACCACCTCAAGCTCGACCCGGGCCTGCCGGCCCACGGCCGCTGCCAGCCGGTCCGCCAGCAGCCGCGTGGACGACGGCACGCTCAGCCCCGCCGAGACGACGACGAGCTTCATACCTCGGCCTCCTCCTTCTTCTCCGCCTTCTTCTCCGCAGCCTTCTCAGCAGCCTCCGCGGACTTCTCCGCAGCCTCCGCAGCCTTCTCCGCAGTGGCGGCGGCGAGCAGCGACGCGTGCGTCGGCGCCTCCGGCACGTCCGCCGGACGGCCCTTCGCGAACTCCTTGCGCAGGACCGGGACGACCTCCTCGCCGAGCATGTCGAGCTGCTCCAGGACCGTCTTCAGCGGCAGCCCCGCGTGGTCCATCAGGAACAGCTGACGCTGGTAGTCGCCCGCGTACTCGCGGAAGGCCAGCGTCTTCTCGATCACCTGCTGCGGCGAGCCCACCGTCAGCGGGGTCTGCTCGGTGAAGTCCTCCAGGGAGGGCCCGTGGCCGTAGACCGGCGCGTTGTCGAAGTACGGCCGGAACTCACGCACCGCGTCCTGCGAGTTCTTCCGCATGAACACCTGGCCGCCGAGGCCGACGATCGCCTGCTCGGGCGTGCCGTGGCCGTAGTGCGCGAACCGCTTCCGGTAGAACTCGACCATCCGCTTGGTGTGGTCGGCGGGCCAGAAGATGTGGTTGTGGAAGAAGCCGTCACCGTAGTAGGCGGCCTGCTCGGCTATCTCGGGCGAGCGGATCGAGCCGTGCCAGACGAACGGCGGCACGTCGTCCATCGGCCGCGGGGTGGAGGTGAAGCCCTGCAGCGGCGTGCGGAACTTGCCCTCCCAGTCGACGACGTCCTCGCGCCACAGCCGGCGCAGCAGGGCGTAGTTCTCGATGGCGAGGTTGATGCCCTC